>CALFBU010000306.1 GCA_937951455.1 uncultured Rhizobiaceae group bacterium | reverse complement strand
GGGGCCTAGCGCTTGACCAAATCCCTTGTCGGTTCTTTGATGGGTATTAAAGGCGTTTAGAACTTGTGTGTCCATTGCGTGTTCGGGCTCGCATTGCGCTCTGCCATCATAGGTCAGCGCTGCGTAGAACGGGATGTTTCTGGATGTAATTTCACGTACCATGGTTTCAAGCCAGTCTTTGGAAACGAGATCGAGAAAGGCAGATGTGGTAATCAAGTCGGGCTCATGTGTGAATAGTGCATCCAGGGATTTTGATAAATCCGCAAGGGAAAACTCAACCCTATCACCTTTTGCTTCGCCTTTGGCAACGTCCAGCAAAGCGTCATCATGGTCAATCAAGTGCCATGCAATTGTGTGGGGTAATACGGGTTTTAGTGCGCGCAGTGTTGAACCCGTCCCGCTGCCAATATCGGTAATTCTGAGCGCTTCATCCCGTGCAAACCAGCCTGCAACACCTGCCAAGACTTCTTCACTTCTTGCACTGTGATCAACAGGTTCGCGCAGTGCCAACCATTCCGCAGAAAACCCACTCATGTCATATCCTTTAAAAGTTCATCAAATCGCGTCGCAGAACCCTGCCAGGTCGGGAAGTCTTCTGCAGCGGTCATCGCGCCTTGTCTGTAGTTATTTCGTAAAGCTTCATCAGAAATCATTTGTTCAAGTGCCTGTGTCAGCATGTTGGTGTTTTCAGGCTCGATCAGGATACCACAGGTTTGAGGCACTGTATCCGGTATTGCACCAGCCGTGGTTGCTATAATGGGCAGGCCGCGCACAATTGCTTCCGCATAGACCATGCCATATCCCTCGAACAGGGATGGCAAAACGAAAACATCTGATGTTGTATAAGCTGCTTCAATCATCTCATCACTGACAGCACCATGGAACGCGACTTTTTCGGACATGTCTTCAGCTTTCGCTAAACTCTGAAGTTCGTCAAAAAGCTTTGTGTCAAATTCTGTACTGCCATAACAATCCAGACGCCAATTCAAGTCTTTCAAGCGGCTCAAGGCCTGAAGTAAAAACTTATGGCCCTTACGCTCTATTACTGAGCCAACACAAAGAAGATGTACGGTTTCACTTTGACTGCCTTTTGAAACTTGCGTTCTTTTTACGCCAGGCAGAACGGTATGGATTTTAGCGCTTTCAACCCCAAACAATTGCGAGACAATTTTAGTCGTGGCAGGACTGGTGGTGATAATTTGAGAAACGAATTGAAGCCCTTTTTGCTCTGAAGCTTTCAAACGTTGCGCGGTATTTTCGTCCAACCCGTTTTCCATACACAATGGATGATGGATTAGCGCTGTGATCGGCATGATTTTGGAAAGCGCTTGCATGAACTCTGGCGAAGCGCCACCTAGGAGACCGTCAACCACAGCGACCTCAGCATCCGGAAATTTTTCAATCGCTTTTAGCGCATTCGCTTTGTCTTGCACACTTGGAAAAGGATAATTGCCCTCAAGGCTTATCAGCCCGACATCAATGCCTGAAGCTTTCCATGCATTGATGATTTCCTTGTCATAACGGTATCCGCCTGTGGGGAGATCAATGTCCCCTGGTATGACGAAGAGAATGCGCATAAATTAAAGTTTGCCCTCATACCAAGCGCGCGCAACGTGGCTTTCTTCGATGGTAACGCGGATTGCGCTTAACTCACCTTTTTTGCGACCCAACTCACCCGCATTTGCAGCTTTTGCCAGGTGGTCAAAAATATATCGCGTCAAGAATTCTGTTGTTGTGTTTTCCCCTTTGAACTGGGGCAATTCATCAAGATTGGCATAGTTGATGGGTTGCAACACGGCTTTTAATGCGTCATGGGCCGCGCCGATATCAATCACAACATTGTTTTCATCCAATGTTTCAGAAATGAAACAGGCATCGACGATAAAGGTTGCACCGTGCATAGCCTGAGCGGGGCCAAAAAATTCGCCTTTAAATGAATGGGCAATCATGATGTGATCGCGAACTTCTATTGCGTGCAAGGGTGTTCTCCTAAAATAAACTGATTTGTTATGCGGTGTTATAAGTGACCAATTGGCAGAGTGCACTGCTATTGGCATTAAATATGTCGTGAAGATGGTCTGGCAATGTTTCAAAAGAAATTTCAGGCTCAAGCAGGGCGGTAAGGCTTGAGTCGCTGAGAAGTTTCATGGCTTCCTGCATGCGGTCTGAATAAGAATGAGTTTCGCGTTTAGCAGGTGCGACATGACCCACCTGGCTTGAAATAATTTGCAATCGCTTGGAATGAAACGGACCCCCTAGCTTTAAGTTCACTTGCTTGTCACCATACCAGCTCATTTCGATTATTTTGGCTTCAAAGCCAGCCGTATCAATCGCCAGCTGCAAGCCTTTGTCTGACGCGCTGGTGTTAAAAAGACGCTCGTATTCTGCCTTTTTGGAGGTTTTGATTTCATCTGGTGTTAGAAAATTGAGCCCCAGTTTTTCTGCGATGTCTTTTTTCTCTGAATTGATATCAACGATGGTTGGTACGTGTCCTGAAATTGACTTAAGACAAAATGCAGTCAAAAGACCCACAACGCCGGCACCGATCACCATATGATGTTGCGTCTCATTTAGGTCTGCATCCCAAACCGCATTAAGTGCCGTTTCCATATTGGCTGAAAGAACGGCCTGAGAAGCTGGCAGGCTTTCTGGTATGAGATTGCAGGCGTCTTCGTGAACTTGGAAAAAATCCTGGTGAGGATGCAAAACGAAGACAAGGTCATCCGTTTTTACACACGAGACATCACTTTGTGTTTCAATAACTTTCCCGACACAGGCATAACCGTAACTGACAGGATAGGAAAAGTCGCCGGTTTGGTGGGGGCATTTCATACGAGAACGTTCGCTAATTGGGACTTTGCCGTGATAAACAAGGCTTTCCGTGCCCCGGCTAATGCCACTGTAAAGCGTTTGTATTGTTACATTTTTATCTTTTAAATCAGCAAGTTGACATTCTTCTATCAGCGCACTAGATGCAGCTTTGTAAGTAAGTCGCTTCGCTCTCGCTTTGGTAACGTTTAATTGAGGCAAATGTTCAGACACAGTTCAGTTAAATTTCTCTATAAGGTGAGACATAGCGCAATGTTTGTCTCATTTATGCCTAAAAGGCGGGTGATGGAGCATTTGTCAAATGTATTTATAATTTTGTTTTTGGGTAATCCTTAGTATGACACCAACAATTCGCAGACAAATCTTCGCCTCTCTGGTTGTAATTACAATTTTGGGACTTCTCGGCATGATGGCGTATTCGCTATCGCTGGGGGGTATTGTTGCAGCTGAGTGGGTTTTGTTGATTTGTTTTGCGATTACGCTGCCGTGGACTGCCATCGGGTTCTGGAATGCAGTCATCGGTTTTATCTTGTTGCGCACCAAGGATAATGCGGCCGCGCATGTTTATCCCGCTTCTGCTGAAATAACAGGTGAAGAGAAAATCACCACGTCTACGGCAATTGCCATGTGTATTCGCAATGAAGATGCACAACAGGTCAGCCGTAATCTGAACGCCATGATGGCACGTCTTGTTGCCTCCGGTGAAGGCGACAAGTTTCATGTCTATGTATTGAGCGATAGCTATTTTCCTGAAGTGATTAGCGAAGAAGAAGCTATTTTTGCCAAATTGAAAAATGACTGGGCTGGTCAGTTCGATGTGACTTACCGACGCCGTGAAGACAATCCCGGTTTTAAAGCAGGCAATATTCGCGATTTCTGCGAGCGCTGGGGTTCTAACCACGATTACATGCTCACACTTGATGCGGACAGTGTCATGTCTGCGTCTTCAGTTTTGCGCATGGTTCGCATCATGCAGAAAAATGATAATCTAGGCATCTTGCAAAGTCTTGTGGTTGGTCTTCCTTCTGACAGCGCTTTTACGCGTGTGTTCCAGTTCGGCATGCGCATGGGCATGAAGTCCTATACAATCGGCAGCGCATGGTGGCAGGCTGATTGTGGCCCTTATTGGGGGCACAATGCGCTCATTAGAATTCAGCCATTTGTAGATCATTGTCATCTTCCAAAAATGGAAGGAGAAGGCCCGCTTTCAGGCTGGATATTAAGCCACGATCAAGTAGAGGCTGTTTACATGCGCCGTGCCGGTTTTGAATGTCGCGTGCTTGCAGAAGAGATGGGATCTTACGAAGAAAACCCGCCTCATATTCTCGAGTTTATTCGCCGTGATTTACGCTGGTGTCATGGCAACATGCAATATTTCAAACTGTTGAATGAGCCTGGTCTATTGCCCACAAGCCGTATTCAGCTTGTGCTTGCGATTATGATGTTCATTGGTTCGCCAGCATGGATGCTTTTTATCATCGTCGGTACATCCGCATTCGTATATCCGCAAATCGGCGTTCAAATGCAGGGTGTCGGGCCTGGTTATACATTGTTTGCCATTATCATGGGCATGATATTCGCGCCCAAAATTGCTTCAATCGCTGATGTCCTGCTTCGCAGAGATTTACGCAAATCTTTTGGCGGTGGGATATCCGTAATCTTTGGATCGTTCTTGGAGATCATTTTTTCCATGATGCTTGCGCCGATTATGGCTGTTGCCAATACGATATTTCTTTTCAAGCTCTTTGTACTGCGCAAAGCAAAAGGTTGGACCACACAATCACGCTGTGCTGAATCGCTTCCGCTTGGCGTGACCGTAAAACACCTATGGCCACAAGTTTTGTTTGGTATTATCGGTGTTGCTGGTGTGCTGAGCGTTGGAAATCTGAGTGCGTTGGCTTTGCTTATATGCTTGCCAGTATTCATCGGTCCGATTTTGGCTGTGCCGTTTGGCATTACAAGTTCGCATTTGTTTTTTGGAAGGCTGGCTGCAAAATTTGGTTTCTGGCAATTGCCGGAAGAAGAAACGCCACCGGTCATCATTCGCGCTTTGAACCTTCCTGCCATTTCCATTCGTGCGGAGCATGAACAAAACAGCGAGCTGCACTCACCGCTAACAACACAAGAATTGCTGGCTATTGATGCAAATCTTGATATCGTAAGAACAGTATCTGCCAAAGATATGAGAATTGTTGCGTAGGTTTTTCAGCTACCGGGTGGGGTATTATTTCAAAGTCTCAAGTCACACCGATAATTTTAAGTGGTGGCGCTGGTACGCGTCTTTGGCCGTTATCGCGCAACACAAAGCCTAAACAATTTTTAAATCTTGGTGGTGAACGTAGTCTTTTTCAAAGCACAATATTGCGCTGCTCAGGCAATTTGTTTGATCGCAAGCCCATTATCATTGGTGCAAATGATCATCGTTTTCTAATCGCTGAAGATTTAAATACGCTTGCAATTGAAGCTGATATTATTCTTGAGCCGATGCAGAGAAATTCTTGTGCTGCGATCGTTGCTGGATGTCTTCAAGCGCTGGAGCGTGACGAGAATTCAATTGTATTGGTATTGGCTGCTGACCATGCGATTAACGATCAAGCAGGTTTTGAGCAAACTATTGAAAACGCAATACAAGCCGCCCAACAGGGGCATTTGATTACCTTTGGTATCAAGCCTGATTATCCTGCAACGGGATATGGTTATATCTTGCCAAGCGAAACCATGCTGGATGAAGGCGGCAATCAGGTTTTAAGTTTTGTCGAAAAGCCTGATGAGGCCTTGGCTCTCAAGTACATGGAAGAGGGCTATCTTTGGAACAGCGGTAACTTCATGTTTCGTGCGGATTGCTTTTTGGAGGAAGCAGGCCGTCATGTGCCTGAGGTCGTTGAGGCTGTAACCAAGGCACACCTAAAGAAAAAAGCCGATCTTGATTTTCTGAGGCTTGATGAAAAAAGTTTTGAAGTAAGTCCGTCGATTTCCGTTGACTACGCCATTATGGAAAAAACTGAAAAGGCTGTGGTTTTTGCAGCAAGCCATGACTGGTCTGATATCGGGACCTGGAATTCTGTATGGCGAAACTTGCCAAAAGATGAAGCTGATAACGTTATGCTTGGTGATGTCATCGTCAAAGATGGCAGTAACAATCTCGTTCATTCTCGCGATCGATTGACCACGCTTTTGGGCGTCGATGATACAATTGTTGTGGCTACGAGAGATGTGGTCTTCGTTGGGTCACAGTCTGAAAGTGAAGCGATTAAGGAATTGGTCGAAAAACTCAAGTCCGAGGGACGCGACGAAGCCGATACAGCCCTACAAGTATACCGCCCGTGGGGGAATTACGAACAACTTGATAATGGGGATGGTTATCAGGTAAAGCGAATTATTATCAAGCCTGCGGGTGTTCTGTCGCTACAAAAGCATAAACATCGTGCCGAGCATTGGGTTGTGGTTCAAGGAACGCCTGAAATAACGATTGATGACAAAGTGCAGACGCTCAAGCCCAACCAGTCCATTTACATTCCGCTGGGAAGCGTTCATCGTTTAGCAAACCGCACACTTGAACCTGTGGTGATTATTGAAGTTCAAACAGGTGATTATCTTGGTGAAGATGATATCATTCGCCTTGAAGATGATTACAATCGTAATTCCAAATCTTAACTGTTTGAGATCAGCGGCAGTCCAGGTGCAATTTCTGCCGGTTGCTTTTTATCAGTCGGATGCTCTTTTTCATACTCACGCTTCAGACATGTGTTTTCGTAAGCCTGTTCGCGCAAAGCTTTTCTGTGTTTGCCTTGGGTGAACCAGGTCAGGCAAGAGCCAATCATGGCGCCAATGATAAGCGCTGCAAATATGAAGACGAAAAAAGGAAGTGAAAGCGCAAAGGCAGGAGCCTCCGTATTAAGTGGATCAAGACTGAATGTCACCCAATGTCTGTTAGCAACGGACAGCAAAATCAAAACGATTGCTATCGGAACCAAAAAGATAAAGTTCATAATTTTACGCAAGATATTCAGTCCTCATTATACCAATTTTTGGATTAGTTATTAAGCCGGTCGCGTAGCTCTTTACCTGTTTTGAAAAACGGCACCCATTTTTCATCCACACTTACCTGATCCCCTGTTTTGGGATTTCTGGCAGTTCTTGCAGGTCTGTTTTTAACGGAAAAAGCGCCGAAGCCACGCAGCTCTACCCTGTTACCACTGGCTAGTGCGTCAGTGATTTCATCGAGTATTGCATTTACAACATTTTCCACATCGCGGTGATATAGATGCGGGTTTTTGTCTGCTATCATCTGTACTAATTCAGATTTAATCATGTGGGTAATCCTTTGGCGCCAATAATTACTGTCAAGAACCTTGCCAAATAGAGACCAGACCGTCAAGCGGAAGACGTTCCCTAACGGCATCTTCTAGCGCTTTTGCTTCTGAATTACCAATTTCAATGCCGAAAAGTCTTGCTATTGTTGCGATGGCAGCTGGATTTCCAAAAATGCTATCGGTTGGACGCTTTGGCTTTCGCTCGATGACTTTGAGGTCTTTAGAAATGTCTTTTTCCTCATTAAGCCAATTGATAGCAACGTCTTCGCCGCCTATTGCGTCAATCAAACCATTCTCAAGACTTTGACTTCCGGTAAAGATGCTGCCGTCAGCGAGTCTTAGAACTTCAAACTCTTTCATGTCTCTGCGTTCAGCGACTATGCCAACAAACCACCTGTAGGTATCTTGAATAAGCCTGTCGATCATCGCAACCGCTTCAGGGCTCGCGGGGTTAAATGGATTTGGCTCCGCTTTTAGAGGTGAAGATTTTACAGTTTTTACTTTCACTCCAACCTTGTCGAGTAATTCTGACGCGTCTGCGTATTGAAACAGCACACCAATTGAGCCGATGATTGATGAACGTCTTGCAACGATATGATCACTTCCGGCTGCAATCATGTATCCGGCGGATGCTGCCAGTGTTCCGACGTTTGTTGTAACAGGTTTTTT
>CALFBU010000305.1 GCA_937951455.1 uncultured Rhizobiaceae group bacterium | reverse complement strand
CTTCCTGCTGAGGGGCAATTTGTGTCCATTCGTGATCTTGCAAAATTGGCTCGCCATGTAATTTCAGAGTATCCAGATTTTTACAAGTTCTACAGCGAACCTGAATTTGAGTGGAACAAAATTAATCAGCGTAACAGAAATCCATTGTTAAGAATGAAAATTGGCGCTGATGGTATGAAGACTGGTTATACTGAAGCAAGCGGCTACGCTATTGTCGGTTCCGCTGTAAGAGACGGCCAGCGCTTGATTACCGTTCTAAGTGGTATGGAAAGCAAAAAGCAACGTGCAGAAGAAGCCCGTAAAATACTTGATTGGGGCTTTCGAGCATTTGAAAAAATAAACCTGTTTGCCGAGGGTGAAGTTTTGGGGCAAGCAAGCGTTTACGGCGGTCAAAAATCTGGCGTAGATGTCGTAGGCAAAGGGCCTGTGGAAATTTATCTTCCAATCGGAAACCGTGACAAGCTTAGAGCGAGAATCGTCTATAAAGGGCCAATCATGCCGCCAGTGGAGGAGGGTGCACAAGTTGCCACACTCAAAGTCTGGATTGGTGATGAATTAAGTCAGGAGATTGATCTTTATGCTGGAGAAACGGTTGAGAAAGGCGGATTACAGCGCCAAGCCGTGGACGCACTCAAAGAGCTTCTCTTTGGTTGGCTATAATCATATTTTTCACCGTGATACTCCGTTTCATGCCAAGGCGTTTTTGTGATGCCTAAGAAACCAATAAAAACTGGTCTTTTTATAACTTTTGAGGGTGGTGAAGGCGCGGGTAAATCCAGTCAAATCAATATACTAAACAATAAACTTAATAAACTACATTACAATACGCTTTTAACGCGAGAGCCCGGTGGTACAGCGGGGGCAGAAGCTATACGGCATGTAATCTTATCTGGTGGTGCTGAAAAATTTGGCCCAGATGTTGAAGCCATGCTTTTTTCTGCTGCGCGCGCTGACCACGTGGAAAACGTTATAGCCCCTGCGCTAAAGGCTGGCAAAACTGTACTGTGTGACAGGTTTTTTGACTCAACGCGCGTTTATCAGGGCGCGACGGGCAAGGTTAATATGGATTTTCTTTACGCACTTGAGAAAGTTGCTTGTGGAGACATTTGGCCTGACCTTACTTTAATTTTGGATATTTCCGCAGAAGAAGGCATGAAACGTGCGAATGCGCGACGTAACAATGCTATAGAGCCGGATCGATTTGAAAAAGAGGATATGGCTGCGCAAGAAATGCGTCGCGAAGCTTTTCGTGTAATTGCGGAGAATGAGCCTCAACGTTGTAAACTCATCAATGCGAGTGGCACTGAAAAGGAAGTTGCCAAACGCATCTGGAAAGTCGTAGAGCCTGTTTTAAAAACGAAGGCCGTCTAACATGGATGACGATGCAATTGTAGCTGATAAGATTGATGGTATTCCGCATCCTGCTGAAACGCTTGATCTCATTGGCCATGAAGAAACCACAAAACAGGTTTTGCAACAATATGCATCAGGGCGCATGCATCATGCCTTATTGCTCACTGGGCCACGCGGCATCGGTAAGGCAACCTTTGCATTGCGTGTCGCTTCACATGTCTTCAGACATCCTGATGGCACGAACGCTCCCGTTAGTTTTGAAGACATTAACCCAAATGATTCAATAGATGGAAAACTGGCTGCACGTTCTCATCCTAATCTGTTGCATATGACGAGGCCATGGGATGAAAAAGCCAAAAAGTTCAAAACGCAATTGACGGTTGATGTCATTCGTCTGACCGTTCCTTTTTTTGGTACTTCGCGGGGTGAAGAAGGTTGGCGCATCGCTATTGTGGATGCGGCCGATGATATGAATGCAAGTGCTGCCAATGCGCTTTTGAAAATACTGGAAGAGCCGCCACACAACACTTTATTCTTCGTGCTTTCGCATTCACCTGCAAAAGTTCTGCCCACGATACGTTCCCGATGCCAGCAGATATCCATGAAGCCCTTACAAGAAGATCAGGTTTTATCCGTATTATCCAAATTTGGCGCGCTTGACGGATTGAGTAATGATGACCAAGTGTTACTAGGCAGGCTTGCGAAAGGTTCTGTGCGCACCGGATTAATGCTGACACGTCAAAACGGTCTAGAGATTTACAAGTCATTCATGAACGCATGTTCAAGGCTGGACAAGCCCGACTGGTCGCAAATCCAATTGATGGCAGAGAAAGTAACTGCTCGTGGCAAGGAAGATGGTTTCAGGCTTTTGTTGGAGTTTGCCAATGAATTCATGGAAGCCCATGCGACCGGTAGAGTAGGGGAGAAGAATGATATTTCTTCGCTTGCCCGCTGGGCGCAGGTGTGGGAAAAGACACAAAATTCAATACGCCTCACAGAAGGCTATAACCTTGATAAAAAGCAAGTTATTCTAAACTTGTTTCAGGATATGGGCGAAGTCGCACGAGGCTGACAACGGAAAAATTCGTCGATCATGGCTAATCAAAAATACTATATTACGTCTGCAATTTCTTATCCAAATGGCGTTCCTCACATAGGTCATGCCTATGAGTTTGTTTGTTGCGATGCGATTGCACGCTTCAAACGTCTGGATGGCGCTGACACGCGCTTTCTTCTTGGGACCGACGTACATGGCCAAAAAATGCTTCAAACTGCACGAGATATGGGTATCACTCCTAAGGAGTTGGCAGATAAAAACTCTGACGTCTTTCAGGCTATGACAGACAAGCTTAATGTTTCCTACGACCGATTCATTCGCACCTCTGACGAAGACCATCACAAATCCTGTCAGGCGCTTTGGCAAAAGATGGAAGCCAATGGCGATATTTACAAAGACAGCTACTCCGGTTGGTATTCCGTTCGTGATGAGGCGTATTACGACGAAGAAGAAACAACTGTAAACGACGATGGCGTGCGTCTTGGCGGGCAGGGTACTCCCGTTGAGTGGATGGATGAAGAAAGCTATTTCTTCAAGCTCTCAGCTTATGAAGACAAATTGCTCGCACTCTATAAAGACTTACCGGAATTCATCGCACCACAATCGCGCAAAAACGAGATCGTATCTTTCGTAAAAGGTGGCCTGAAAGACCTTTCCATTTCCCGTACAACGTTTGACTGGGGCGTGAAAGTTCCTGGCGATGAAAAACATGTCATGTATGTCTGGGTTGATGCGCTAACAAACTACATCACTGGCCTTGATTATCCAAACGTTGATGGTGATTTGTGGTCTTACTGGCCTGCAGATGTGCATGTGATTGGCAAGGACATCACACGCTTTCATGCGGTTTATTGGCCCGCATTCTTAATGTCCGCCGGCATTGAAATTCCTAAGAAAGTCTTTGGCCACGGTTTCTTGCTTAACAATGGTGAGAAGATGTCAAAGTCACTAGGCAATGTTGTTGATCCTTTTGAAATGGCGGATGTTTATGGCGTTGACCAGTTACGCTATTTCTTCTTGAGCCAGGTACGGTTTGGGTCTGATGGCTCTTACAGCCATGAAGATATTGTCAATCATACGAATGCAGATCTTGCCAATAACTTTGGCAATCTCGCACAACGTTCGCTTTCGATGATTGCCAAGAATTGCGAAGGCAAACTTCCTGCACATGGTGAACCAACGACAGAAGACAAGGATCTACTTGACCTGGTTTACGGCCTTCGTGGAAAAAGCCAAAAACATATGGCTAAT
>CALFBU010000304.1 GCA_937951455.1 uncultured Rhizobiaceae group bacterium | reverse complement strand
ATTCTCCCCTCCCTTTACTTGATGTCTCAGGGTTTAGCCTTAACACTCATCGCCCCGTTTTTTTTGCGAGAAGTTTGTGATTTTGCCATCAAGGAAAACAAAGAGTTCTTCATTCAGGGTCGAATTTTCTGTAAACTTGTAACAAACCATTGCCCGTACTGTTGTCTCGCCCGTTGGCTTGATGCCCTTTATGATGAGGGTAAGGTCTTTAGCGACTTCTTTCCAATTTTCCAAGGCTTCTATGTACTCAGCTTTTGTTTGGGTTATTTCAAGTGGATTGATGTTGAGAACTGCGTCATCGGCCAAGAGCTCTTGAAACATTGCCTGGTTGCTCGTTTTGAGCGCACTGTACCATTTACTTACAAGATCAGCATTCTCTGCAATTGCCGTTTGGCTTGCCATTAGCATCATTGTGATTGAAATAAGTAGTTTCTTCATGTCTTGGCCCCTTTGAGCGATAAGCGTCAGGTTAGATCAGTTAGACTGATTCGATTGTTTGGTTTTACAATGCTTTGCGCATCGCTCTCAAGGGTTAACTCGTCCGAACCTCGTTTGGTGGCGTTTTGCAAGATTTCAAAAACAGAAGATGTCGTAACGCTAAGATTTTCATCGGGTGCCATTTTATCAAGTAGATGGCCTAGATAAATCGCCGCCGTCAAATCGCCTGGGCCATTGGGTGGGTCTGTGAACTCTGCATGGGTCGCCAAGAATTTTTGTGTGGCGTTGTAATACAGATTGCCCGTTTGATTTAATTTTTCTGTCGGGCAGGAAGTTGTGATTACATGTTCTGGCCCAAGCTGGCTTGCCAATTGAATTGTTTCCTCAATCGTTTTGGGTGGCTGTTGGTCTAAAAGCCAGCTTAATTCAAACCTGTTTGGCGTCGTGATATCGCATCTTGGTATCAACTCGTCCCTGATTTTTGTGGCGGTTTCCTGAGGAATATAGAGACCGCCAAGATCACCGATGACAGGATCACACAAGTATACACAATTTTCGTTTTTGGCTTTGATATTGGAAACCAGGTTTGCGATGGATTTTACTTGCGCTGGATTGGCCATGTAACCAGTGAGAATTGCGCCCACTTCATCAATCCAGGGTGCGTTTTCGATGTCAGTTAAAAATGCTGCGAAAGCTGTTTCATCTGCTACAATGCGGGTTGATGCGCCGTGGCCCGGATGCCATGGCAGGGTAACGGTAGGAATAGCCCATACCGGAAACCCAAGAGTTTCCAGCGCAAAGACTGCTGCTCGGTTGCCGACAGACCCGCGTGCCACGTGCGAAGAAATAACGATAACGGCTTTCTTAGACATCGAATATATAGGTTCTGAGCAGATGGATGATTAGCACGACGACAAAGATTGCACCCAGCGTTCTGCCGATGCGCTTGCCCCAAAGTTCTGCCCACTGATTTTCGTCGGTATCTTGCGCACTCAAATGTCCTTTCACACGTTCGGCAACACGCTTGACTGAGGATGTTCCAATCGTTTCAGACTCTTGCGCCACGCGCTCCAGAATACGTTTTGATTCCGCTTCGTCATCGCTGATTTTCGGTTTATTGACCATCTCGCACCCTCTAATTTAATATGACACTGGCAAAACCAGCATAAGACTGCAATAGTAGAAGTTCTTCTAAGGGGCATTAAGGGGAATTTGATGAGTATTGACGTGGCAAGACAGGAAGACGAGTTTGTAAATTCAGATAAAAAAGGCATCTGGGGGTGGATGCTGTTTGATTTTGCAGCGCAGCCTTATCACACGCTGATCATCACTTTTATTTTCGCGCCGTATTTTGCATCTTTTGTTGCAAGCGACCCTGTCACGGGCCAAAGCCAATGGGGTTATGGCACGGCGATTGCTGGTATTATCATCGCTATTATGTCACCTGTCCTTGGCGCAATTGCGGATGCGACGGGCCCACGAAAACCATGGATATTTGCTTTTTCAATTCTCGGGTTTGTCGGGTCTTTCATGCTTTGGTGGGCGGCGCCCTATCAAGAGGCTGGAAGTTCTGTTTTCATAGCTTTATTGGCGTTGATTATTTTGATGATCGGTTTTGAGTTTGCCGCAGTTTTTAACAATGCCATGATGCCTACGTTGGTGCCACGCGAGCAACTTGGACGTTTATCGGGGAATGCCTGGTCGTTGGGGTATGTGGCTGGTTTGTTTACACTCATAATTGTGTTGCTGACGATGGCGACGAACAAGGAAGGGCTAACCTTACTTGGCACGGAGCCGATGTTTGGCATTAATACCGAGTTGAAAGAGGGGGAACGAGCAACTGGGCCTTTGACAGCGATTTGGTATCTGGTTTTTGTTCTGCCGCTTTTGCTTTTTACACCCGATATCGGGCGTAGGGAAAAAATTACAGGCGCTGTTGGCCAAGGTCTAAAAAACCTTGTTACCACGATCAAGCGACTACCAGAAAATACTTCTCTTTTTGCCTATCTTGGTTCATCCATGCTCTACCGTGATGCGCTCAACGGACTTTATACCTTCGGTGGAATTTATGCAGTTGGGGTGCTGGAGTGGTCAATTGTGCAGGTTGGCATCTTTGGTATTCTTGCCAATATTACCGGCGTGCTTGGCGCTTATCTGGGCGGGCGATTTGATGATTCCATGGGGCCGAAGTTTGTTGTTCGCATGAGTGTTATCATTTTGACGATTGCCAGTTTAATTGTCATTACAACGGACATGGATCAAGCCTTGTTTATCAAACTTGCGGCGGGATCTTCGATTCCTGATATCGTATTTTACATTTGCGGTGGCTTTATTGGCGCGGCTGGTGGTGCGTTGCAAGCTGCTTCCAGAACCTTGATGGCAGATCAGGCCGAACCCGGCCGCATGACGGAAGCGTTTGGCCTTTACGCCATGTCTGGCCGTGCGACTGCATTTGTAGCACCATTACTGATTGCCCTATTTACAGACATCAGCGGCAGCCAGCGTATCGGCGTTATACCCATTGTCGTTTTGTTTATTGCAGGGCTTCTATTGCTAAACAAGGTTCAGCAGAAACGCGCTTAAGCCCTTAATGCCTGAAGTGACGCGTGCCTGTAAAGACCATTGCAATGCCTGCTTCATCTGCTGCAGCGATGACTTCATCATCACGCATGGAGCCACCGGGTTGAATGGCGCAGGTTGCACCTGCTTCAATGGCTGAAATCAGACCGTCTGCGAAGGGGAAGAAAGCGTCTGATGCAACAGCACTTCCCTTTGTCAGAAGCTCTTGGCTATTAGCAGCTTCCATTGCATCAACGGCTTTTCTGGCTGCGATGCGTGATGAATCCAATCGGCTCATTTGGCCCGCACCAATGCCAACGGTCGCCAAATCTTTTGCATAAACAATCGCATTGGATTTCACGTGTTTTGCAACCTGAAAAGCGAAGCGCATGTCCGCAAGTTGGGCGTCTGTTGGTTGAACTTTGGTGACGACTTTCAACTCAAGATCATCGATTACCCGCGCATCACGATCTTGCACCAACAAGCCACCAGCAACTGTTTTCACAGACAGACCTTTTGATGATGGGTCAGGCAGACCACCGGTTACAAGCAGGCGAAGGTTTTTCTTTGCAGCGATGATTTCGCGCGCTTCTTCATCTGCTTCAGGTGCGATGATGACTTCTGTAAAAATTTCTACAATCTGTTTTGCAGATGTTGCATCTAGGGTTTGGTTCAGCGCAATGATGCCACCAAAGGCTGAAACTGTATCGCAGGCAAATGCCTTTTTATAGGCTTCGCCCACTGTTGCGCCACGGGCTACCCCACAAGGGTTTGCGTGTTTTATGATCGCGACTGCCGGGCCATCTTCCGGTTTGAATTCTGAAACCAGTTCAAAGGCTGCATCGGTATCATTGATGTTGTTGTAAGAAAGTTGCTTGCCTTGCAGTTGTGTGGCCGTTGCAACGCCTTTTCGATTGTCGCCTGTTTTATAAAACCCTGCCTGCTGGTGCGGGTTTTCCCCGTAGCGCATCTCAGCTGCCAAGGTTCCTGCAACACTTCTGTGCAGTGGCATGTTTGATCCTACTTCATTAGCAAACCAGTTTGAGATTGCCGTGTCATAGCTTGCAGTACGAGCAAAGGCCTTGTGCGCAAGACGCTTACGCAATTCCAGCGTTGTTTGATTGTCATGTGCTTCGAGTTGTTCCAGCACTTCTGCATAATCGGCAGGGTCAGTGATGATGTTGACGAAGCCATGGTTCTTTGCAGCCGCGCGTATCATGGCTGGGCCACCGATATCGATGTTCTCCACGCAAGTGTCGTAATCAGCGCCCTTTGCTATGGTTTCTTCAAACGGATAAAGATTGATCACGGCCATATCGATGGGGCTGATACCTTGTTCAGCCATCGCTTGTTTGTGGCTTTCATCTGTACGCACAGCGAGTAAGCCGCCATGAACAGAAGGGTGAAGTGTCTTTACACGTCCGTCCATGATTTCGGGGAAGTTGGTGATTGAAGAAACGTCTTCAACCGGAATGCCCGCATTTGCGATTGCCTTTGCAGTACCACCTGTTGAGAGAAGTTTGATACCTTTTTGGGAAAGTGCCTTTGCCAGTTCGATAATGCCTGTTTTGTCAGATACGGACAGCAGGGCTGTTTTCACTTCGCACAAATTGGGAATGACGTGTTGTTTAGCAATCGGTGACATGACGTTGCGGCTTTCCTGTTTAATTCTCACTAGGGTAATTATGAAGGTTCTTTAGCCTGAATTTTTTGTAAAGCCCAGTTTATTTCCGGGTTATCATACGCTTTTGTATGGATGACAATCTGCCAGGTTGGCTTTGGGGAAGGCAGGCTTGCAAAGAAAATACTTTCCGCAAGTTCAAGCTTGAAACCAGGGCAATCAAATCGCCATTGCTCGCCTTCGCGAGTTTCTATCAGACATGTCTCGCCGCTTGCAGAAAGTGATGCCTTGATGTCGGGATGCAGATGGAAGCGAAGTGCAACCTTGTCTTTGGTTGTGTAGCGCATATCGCTTTTGTTTGGCCCACTGAACCATTCCTGACCAAATAGTCTGTCGCCATTGCTATCAAGGGTAAGTGACCTTTGATGACGGATGCCAAATTGTTTTACATAAGCACTATGGGCTGCGGTAATAGTAGTTGCGGTGGATGAATCTTCTCTTGAATATTCGAGGTTCAAATTGCTTGAGAAAATTTGCCCGCTGATGGCGCGTCCAGCCGTTCCGGGATTTTCAAACCGGACAATTGAAACATCATTGAGCGTTGCTGTGGAATGTGCATTTGTCGTGCGCCAGACTTGCGACGTTTCGCTTTCATTTGTTTCTGGCTTTCCGCAATTGACGATTATACACGATAAACCGCTTGAAAATTCAAAAGATAGCGCACCACCATGTGCTTCAATAGATAACTCACCTTTGGGTGGTTCTCCTGTATCAACTACAAGTAAAGAATTGCCTATCTGTGAGCGTTGATATCCAGAATGAACTGCATCTTTCACTGGCGTGCCAAGGCTCTCGTC
>CALFBU010000303.1 GCA_937951455.1 uncultured Rhizobiaceae group bacterium | reverse complement strand
AATAGTCCCAGCATCAGTGAGGTTTTACCGATGCCAGATTTTCCCTTTATTAAAATACCAATATCATTGATTTCCAATGCACACGCATGGTCGTTCACAACAGTCATCTAACTATGAAGTCTTGGCTTGAGTGCGGGGTTTGGATTTACTTTTCATGTCAGCTGGCAGCATTACAATAAATCGTGCGCCGGTTTGACCATCGCGCCTGTTCTCAGCGCGAATTTTCCCGCCATGCGCCTCGATGATTTGTCTGCTGATGGACAAGCCAAGGCCCGAGTTTTGACCAAAGCCATCCATCTCCGCGCGATCTGTATAAAAGCGCTCAAACACACGATCCAGATTTTCAGCCTGAATGCCTGGCCCATTATCTTCAATGATGATGAAAACAGTATTTTTGTTACGCCCCAGCCCGATTGAAACCTTGCCGCCAACCTTGGGTACAAAAGAGGCCGCATTATCAATCAGATTATTGACAACCTGCCCCAGGCGCGTGTCATGCCCTGAAACGACAAAATCCTGATTGGCGTTTTTAGGCTTGTTGACGGTGAGTTTGATATCAACTTTTTTGTTGCGTTTGATTTCACGACTTGCATTGACAATGTTTTGCAAGAACTCTGCCAGATCAACTTGCCCTGAATCATCTCTAGCAAGATCTGCGTCCAGTCTGGAAGCATCCGAAATATCCGTAATCAGTCGATCAAGCCGCCTCACATCATGCTGAATGACATCCATCAAACGTTTTTTGGATTCTTCCGTTTTCGCTAAAGGCAGGGTTTCTACAGCACTCCTTAAAGATGTCAGTGGGTTTTTCAACTCGTGGCTAACATCAGCTGCAAAACTCTCAATCGCCTCAATGCGCTGGTAGAGTGAATTTGTCATTTCGCCAATGGAGGTTGAGAGATTTCCAATCTCATCCTGACGGTTTGAGAAGTCGGGAATTTCGACACGGGATTTCACACCGCGCTTAACGCGGATCGCAGCTTCTGAAAGTTTTCTAAGCGGCGTTGCGATAGTGCTTGCAAGCAAGGCGGATAAAACAAGAATTACAATGGAAGCCACCAGGAAGATGCGCAAAATCGCAACCCGCTCTTCGCGGACAATACGGTCAATGTCGTCACCTTCGGTCGATAACAGCAAAACGCCCAAGACAGCTCTGAAACGCTGTACGGGCACGGCGACCGAAACGGTCAGCTTGCCAGCTTCCGTTTGACGTACAATGTGACGTGGTGCGCCGGTTAGGGCAGATTGCACTTCTTCATATTGCCGGCCCGACCCATCAAGCTCTTGATAAATTGGATTGCTATGGCTTTGTAGCAATTTATTGAGTGTATTTCCGATGGTCTCAACCCAACCAACACGCCTTTCTTGACCGCTAACAGGAGGCAGTGTGAATTGTTTGATTTGCCCTGCTGCATACAGATTTCGCGAGTCCAAAATAATCGCACCATCCGAATCGTAAATCCGTGCTCTTGTTTGATTTGGCGTAATCAATTGGCGAAGTAGCGGGGCTACCTGTTCCGGATTAATCGGATAAGTAAAATTATCAAGCGGCTCCAGCTTCGGCTGAAGGCTCTCGCCAGCTTTCAATTCCCATAATTTATCAGGATCAATGGTAATAGCGTCAGGTGTCGCTGTCGCTGAACTTGCAATGGTGCTTGCAATAATGCGCCCTTGGGTCAGCAAGCTTTCTGTTCTTGCATCAATCAACCCTTCACGAAATTGGTTCATGTAGAGAATAGCACTCAGGAAGATGGTCAGTGCTGTCAAATTAAGAAAAAGGATGCGGCGAGTCAGAGAAGAAAACAGGTTTTGCTTTACGACCTTAAAGCTTCGTGAAAGCAGGCTTTTGCGCTTTACCTTGGGCTCAATATCTTCATCAGTGTATTCGTCACTCTGAAAAGCTAAATCTTTCTGGGAGCTTTTAGGGCTGGCGCTTTCGCGCATTTCTTGCTCGATGAGTCTAAGTTTGTTTTTGGTTTTTTCTGCTTGAGTCAACGGCTGGGTGGCGGTAGCAGGCGCTGAGCCTGCTACTCTTTGGGACCCTTTATTGATATCAAGCTCGATGCTCAAACAAATTACCCTTCACGAAACCTGTACCCAACACCATAAAGTGTTTCGATCATATCAAAACTATCGTCTTCGACCTTGAATTTTTTACGAAGACGCTTGATGTGGCTATCGATGGTACGGTCATCTACATAAACCTGGTCATCATAAGCGGCATCCATCAATGAGTCACGGCTTTTAACAACGCCAGGCCTTTGTGCCAAAGCGTATAGAATTAAAAATTCTGTTACCGTTAAGGTCACCGGCTTGCCATTCCATGTGCAGGTATGGCGCTCTTGATCCATAACCAGTTGACCCCGCTCCAGAGTCTTTGCCGAAGCCTCACCTGTTTTGGCACCAGTTTCTGGTAATGCTGAAACGCGTCTTAAGACCGCTTTTACACGCTCCACCAAAAGCCGTTGCGAGAAAGGTTTTTTGATAAAATCATCCGCCCCCATCTTGAGGCCGAACAGTTCATCAATTTCCTCATCTTTGGAAGTGAGAAATATCACAGGAAGATCGGAAGTTTGGCGCAGGCGTCTCAAGAGCTCCATTCCGTCCATGCGTGGCATTTTAATGTCAAATATAGCCAGATCAGGGCGCTTCATATTAAGCCCGTCCAGCGCAGATGCGCCATCGGTATAGGTCTCGACTTTATAGCCTTCATTTTCAAGGGCAATTGATACTGATGTTAGAATATTACGATCATCATCGACTAGAGCTATGGTTGGCATTGTTAGGGCACTCCCTGAGAATAAAACTTAAACTATTAAAATAAGGCAAGTCTGCATTGGCGCTATAACTTTGGGCAAATTGTGGCAATGATATAGGTGTATTTTGCATGACTGATACTAAAATGGTGATGAACGAAGTTAGAAGCAAGGGTAAGTAAGGTATTTGCGGAGTATTACCTCTTAAGCTTCATCCCCAAATTAGACCAACTTATTAGTAGAAATTTACGCCTTAACACTGTAAGACACGCCAAACCAAATGGAAATTTGAGCGTAATAATCTCAAAAAGGGCATTAAACGTGACTGAATCTAGCGCAAACGCGATCAAAAAAAATCTCAATGAATTGGGTATCAAGAGCCTTGGCTCTGTCCTGGCCAACCAACAAGCTGCTGAACTCTATGAACTTTCCATAGCTCGCTCGGAATGTAGACTGACAGACATGGGCGCACTTTGTGTTGAAACGGGAACACATACCGGTCGTTCCGCACAGGACAAATTTGTTGTGGTGGACGATGTTACTAAAGACACGGTTTGGTGGGATAACAATAAATCCATGTCTCAGGAAAACTTCGAAACCCTGAAGGCAGACATGATGGCTCACGCGCAAGACAAAGAGCTTTTCGTTCAGGATTTGCATGGTGGCGCTGATGCAGTTTCCAAAATCAAGGTTCGTGTGGTGATGATGAAAGCCTGGCACGCGCTTTTCATCCGCAATTTGCTTATTCGCCCTGAGGCTTCTGAACTTGAAGGGTTCACGCCAGAATTTACCATTGTTGATCTGCCTGATTTCAAGGCTGATCCAGAGCGTCATGGCTGTCGTTCAGAAACGGTTATTGCATGTGATTTCAAAAACAAGCTCGTTTTGATTGGTGGTACGTCCTATGCAGGCGAGATGAAAAAATCTGTTTTCTCATACCTCAATTTCAAACTGCCTGAATCTGGTGTGATGCCGATGCATTGTTCTGCAAACCATAATGACGATGGTGAAGCGGCAGTATTCTTTGGCCTGTCAGGCACAGGCAAAACGACACTTTCAGCGGACCAATCGCGCACCTTAATCGGCGATGATGAACATGGCTGGAATGCAGATGGCATCTTCAATTTCGAAGGCGGCTGTTATGCAAAAACCATTCGATTGTCTGAAGAAGCAGAGCCTGAAATTTACTCTACAACGCAGCGCTTTGGTACAATTCTTGAAAATGTAATTCTGGATGAAAACCGCAAGCCTGATTTTGATGATGGTTCACTGACTGAAAATACCCGTTGTGCGTATCCAATTGATTTCATTCCAAACGCTTCTCCAACAGGCACGGCACCACACCCAAAAAATATCATCATGCTTACCGCAGATGCTTTTGGTGTATTGCCTCCAATTGCAAAACTGACACCTGCTCAAGCCATGTATCACTTCCTGTCTGGTTATACAGCGAAAGTTGCTGGCACAGAAAAAGGTGTAAGCGAACCGGAAGCAACCTTCTCAACCTGCTTTGGTGCACCCTTCATGCCGCGTCACCCATCAGAATATGGTAATCTTCTGCGAGACCTGATTGCCAAACACAATGTTGACTGTTGGCTGGTAAATACAGGCTGGACAGGTGGTGCTTACGGCGTTGGCAATCGTATGCCGATCAAGGAAACACGTGGTCTTCTATCAGCAGCACTCGATGGCTCGTTAAACAACGCAACTTTTAGAGCAGATGACAATTTTGGCTTCATGGTTCCCGAAGCTGTTGAAGGGGTTGATACTTCAATCCTCAACCCGCGTGACACTTGGTCAGATAAAGCCGCTTATGATGCGCAAGCTCAAAAACTGGTTGGCATGTTCATATCCAATTTTGAACAGTTCGCCGCGCACGTCGATCAAGACGTCCGCGACGCATCTCCGTTAGCTGGATAAATTATCGACCGTAGGTTTGACCGGTATCATCGCCTCTAAACATGGCCTTGATGCCGGCAAATGCCAAGCCGAAAACCAGTATGATAAAAGCAATCAGGCTGATAATACGATTGGTGAGATTATCCATGCCGGTATTCGTGGTTAGCGTTTTGCCATCAGCTGTTTGAAGACCGTAAACGGTTTCACCACCCATACGACCAAAGATAAGATAGTCAAAATCTACAGATTCATTCGTTGTCATATGAGTGAGTTCTACATCACATGTGGTAACAACAAATACTCGCGACTTACAGCTTGCTTCTGTAACGCGGAATTCCAGAGCCGGAACAAGCTTGCTCTCGTCTGTGTTAAAATCTTTCCAGACAGATGGACCCATGAACCAAACGAAAAACACACCAATTGCCCCAAAAAAAAGAGCTGCCAATAAAGCTTTCATAAAATAACCTCTAAGTAATCAACTAATTGTGATTGCAGGCTATCGCTTCAAGCTTAATCAAAGGTTACCCGCCGAAAATCAGGTCCAGTATGGTCTTTGGTTTTTCGCGTGTTTGTCCGCCACCCACATTCACACCAGGACGCGGATTGCCATCAATCTCAGAAAGAGATCTTCTTTGAGGTCGCTCACTGGAAAGGTCATTACCTCTTGGTTGTATTTGCTGGCTTTGCCCGACATTTCTCTGCGGCTGTGGTGTTGGAATTGCCGCTACAACCGGCTGATAATTGCCAGGCAGCGAAGCCAATTCAAGTCCTTTATGGGCAGGTGCCATAAACTTCTGCCAGGTGCTGGCAGGAAGTGAGCCGCCTGTAACCTTCTTCATCGGTTTTCCATCATCATTGCCGTACCAAACACCTGTGACCAGATTGGCTGTATAGCCAACAAACAAGCCGTCTCGTGAATTTTGTGTCGTACCTGTTTTGCCCGCCGCTTCACGTTTGCCAAGACTGGCGTTTTTGCCCGTGCCCTTGGTGATGACATGCCTTAGCATTGAGTTCATCATTCCGAGTTCACGTGCCCGAACAACTTGAGTGCCTTGACCCGATTTGCGCTCGTATAGAACATTGCCATCCAGATCGGTAACGCGCTTGATGACATAAGGTGAAACAGAAGTTCCGCCATTGGCAAAGGGTGCATAAGAGCCGGTTAATTCCATTAGTGTAACTTCAGACGTACCAAGCGCGATGGAGGCATTGGGCGTCAGTTTGGATTTGATACCAAGTCTCTGTGCTGTTTTGACCACATTGCCAGGCCCTACTTCCATTACCATTTGTGCGGCAACAGTGTTCAGTGATTTTGCAAGCGATGTATCAAGTGAAACGGGCCCTCGAAACTTTCGGTCGTAATTGACCGGCTTCCATTTGCCGATGCGGATTGGTGCATCTTGTCTCACAGATTCTGGTGTGCGGCCAGTTTCCAATGCAGCCAAATAAACGATGGGCTTAAAGGCAGACCCTGGCTGACGCTTGGCGTCCGTTGCCCGGTTAAACTGGCTGTCTGCATATTCTCGGCCACCCACAAGTGCTTTTACAGCGCCGTAAGGCGTCATGGAAACCAGTGCGCCTTGCCCGACATTTCGCTTTTTGATGTTTTCTGAAATTGTATCTGCAATCACTTTGCCGGCTTGTTTTTGCAGGGTCATGTCAATGGTTGTGTCGATGATGACATCTTCTCGTAATTCACCAATCAAATCTGGCAATTGTTTCATCACAAGGTCTGCCACATAATGCTCTGAGCCACTCCAAAAATGCTTTGCTTTCTTGGCTTGCATGGTGAGTGCCTTGGTAGCTTCGCGGTCGGTAATAAAATCGGCACGACGCATGGTACCAAGCACAACTTGCGCTCGGGCTTCTGCCAGTTCAGGATTTTTAGCTGGTGACAATCTGGAAGGCGCTTTTAACAGTCCTGCTAGCAGCGCTGCCTCTGCAAGGTTGACATCTCTGGCCGATTTTGAGAAATACCGGCGCGATGCTGCATCAACACCGTATGCGCCTGATCCAAAATAAACGCGGTTCAAATAAAGCTCAAGAATTTCGTCCTTATCATATTTACTCTCGAGCCAAAGGGCGATGATCAGTTCTTGAACCTTGCGCTCTATGGTACGTGAAGGTTCGAGGAAGAGATTTTTCGCAAGCTGCTGAGTGATGGTAGAGCCACCTTCAACAAGCCGCTGTGCCATAAGATTGCGCACCATGGCTCTGGTAAAGCCAATCGGATCAAAACCAAAGTGTGATTTATAACGACGGTCTTCGACTGCAATCACCGCCATGGGAATATATGGCGACATTTCATCAAGACGCATTGCAGCACCACCCGTAACACCGCGATTTGCAATGAGTGCGCCATCTGCAGAAACGATGCGTGCGTTGGGCGGGCGTTCTGGAATGGCCCAGCTGCTGGATTGTGGCAGTTTGGATGCGTAGTAGCCTACAATACCTGCCACACCAATCGCGCCCCAAAGCCCAAGCACAAAACACCAGTAAATTGATTTACCGATAAAGCCGAAGAGGCCGCCGCGCTTGCGGGTCTGTTTGCGTGTATTCTGCTTTCGACGGGCAGAACCCGCCTTTGCAGGCTTCTTTGTAGCTTTCCTTTTCGCAGGCGAAGCAACTGCGCGATCTTCTGCAGTGACGCGCATTTCGCCATTACTTTTTCGGCGCGCAGGCGCGTCAAAAGTTGGCTCTATTCGTGTAGGTTTTCCGCGTCTTGCCATGAAATTTGATTACCAGTGTCAAAGGACTACTAACGTTAATATGCTCTGAACAATAAATGAGGCAATTTAATGGGACGTAAACGTTGGGAAACTCTTTGAAAAGTTCAATGAAAACAATGCTCTCAAACAGTTGATTAAAACTTTAAGGATATAATTAAACTGATCTTAGCCATTTTGTGGTCTTCTAAATTCTTAAATCTGTGCGTTCTGCACGATATAGGATGAGAATATTCACCATGGCAAATCTTGCATTACAGCCCGGATTTCAAACTGAAAACCGAATTGACTGGGTCGATTACGCAAAAGGGTTTTGCATCATTTTCGTTGTCATGATGCACGCAACGCTTGGCGTGGAAAAACACGCAGCACTCAAGGGCATATCCGAAGCAGGTGCAACAGGTTGGATGAACGCGATTGTTACTTTTGCCCAACCGTTTCGAATGCCTGATTTCTTTTTAATCTCAGGGTTATTCCTGGGCTTGGTCATAGGACGCAGCTGGCTTCGTTATTTTGACCGCAAGGTCGTTCATTTTGCTTATTTCTATGTCCTTTGGCTTGTCATTCAATTTGCATTCAAGTCGCTGGGCTGGATTTCGCAAGGCGTCCCGGCAACGGAAATCGGTGGCAGCTTTTTGCTTGCACTCATCGAACCATACGGCACGCTTTGGTTTATTTACATGTTGCCGGTCATGTTCATCATAACGAGGCTGCTATCCAAAATTCATTGGTTGATCGTTTTGAGTGCAGCCGCATTGCTTGAAATTGCACCCATTCATACTGGCAGCTTGCTGGTGGATGAATTTGCAGCGCGTTACGTATACTTCTTTGCAGGCTACGCTTTGGCTCAACCGATTTTTCAACTGGCAGGCTGGGCAAGAGATAATACGGCAAAGGCACTTGGCTACATAGGCATATGGGCCATCGTAAACGGCATTTGCACCTTCATAGCGATGCCTCAGGTTTTCGAAAGCCTCTTTGCGAGCTTTAACCGTCAAATCCCATCAAACATGGCGCAATTGCCGCTTTTATCTTTAGCACTTGGCGCAGCAGGGGCTGTCGCAGTCATTTGCCTGTGTGCTGTGTTATCCAGATTTAAACTTGCAGGTTTCCTGCGTTATTTGGGTCAACATTCAATCGTTGTTTACCTCGCTTTCTTCGCGCCGATGATCATCACAAGGGAAGTCCTCTTCAAATTCGCGCCCGGTCTGGATCTTGGCACCACATCGCTCATCGTCTTGCTTTCAAGCCTGATAGGCCCAGTGATTGCCTATGAATTTACACGTATCACAGGTTGGTTCGGCTTCCTGTTCTATCGTCCAAAGTGGGCATGGGTGGATAAAACTGTCAGCGAAAAGCAAGCCAAGGCCAGCCTGCAAGCGGCTGAGTAAAATGGATTAAATCTTGTAATTCAGGCGATACCTCATATATTTGTGTCATGAAAAGACGCACGTTTATCCAATCGCTGGCAGCATTGGTGTCTTTACCTGCAACGCCAGCTTTATCACTGGGATCAGCCACAACCGTTGCTCCAGCCGCTACCGCAGTGCCGGCGCAAGCGCGTTTTTGGTCCATTTATATGTCAGCTCTTCATGGCGATTGTCCGCCACATGCCTTGCAAGCCATGACAAACATTTCTGCAACGGACGCAAAAAAATATGTCACGCAATTGATTGCAGAAGGCGTCATCAAACCAAATCCGTTGATGCAAAATTCAGTTTCCAAAGTTCTGAAAACTAAAGATGAAGGCCTTCTGGAAAAAGTAAAAAAACGCTCCGAAATGAAAGCGCAAGCGAAGTCTAACGAGATCAAGGTTGCCGAAGCCGTGGAAGCAACAGACGATCTGGACGATGAAGTGGAAGTTCTGGATGGGCTTGAAGACGTGGGTCAGGAAGAGCTGGCCGAAGACGCGTGTTTGGAAAATTGTGAGATAGCAGAGACCAAGCTAAGCAAGGAGATTGCTGAGTAAGTCGTTTTTGACAAGACATCAGTCTCTTCACATAAAAGAGACCACCGTGGATCATAAAATATTATAGCTATTTCTTCAGTGGCAAGACTAAAATTTGCCAGTACGGCATGAGTTCATTTAATCACAGTTAAATATTCAACCGCTTCTTTTGCATCTCGTAGTCCAGAATTATTAGCGGCTCTAAAAAGCTTAATTGCTTCAATTTTGCGCCCATCTTCCATCGCAATTTCTACATTTCGACGCTCAGTAGTATTAAGCATGGAAATTAGTTTTTCCAGTTCAAGTTTTCGCGTCTCACTTAATTTTCGTTTGAAAGATGGTGAAGCCTTTAATACCCAGCCAACGAGCATCACAAGAGCGATGCACATCAGTATGAACTGAACAATTGGTTTGTCTAGAAATTCCATATGAATGTCTCCTAAATATTTTTAGATAATGAGAGTTAAATGGAAAATTATTGTTAACAAGGGCGTCCCAGCTTTCAGACATAATACACGCCCAACATAAACTTTATAATTGCCTGCACCCATAGCGTATCTATATATTTCCTTGAAATTAGCCCAAGGGAAACAAGGGTTTAATCGTAGTATTAAAGCAAGAATTAGCACACGGCAAATGAGCGACTCGTAATTGCTTGTGCCAGAATTATACGTTTTGATGATGAGTTTAACTGACTCCATGACTCTTGGTCTGGGAGATACGCAACATTTGCAGGATTTAGTGTTTCTGGATCCCCTGCCTCATTGGCAAGTCTCTCAATAGCCTTTATGACACAGGACCTCTGTACATCAGAGAGTTGCTTATCGATGGCGGAAGGGATGTTGATTTGAAGTTCAGACATCGTTAGCGGTCCATTTCCGTTTTGGTCAACAGAAAAGAAGGGTTTCTCATCAGAAGCGTAAACAGGCGCGTTGTCTAAAGA
>CALFBU010000302.1 GCA_937951455.1 uncultured Rhizobiaceae group bacterium | reverse complement strand
GTGTTAATTTTGGTTTTGTTGACCTTATCAGCGGTAGCCATGATTTTCATGCCAACGCTAGTTGGCACCATCATCGCGCCAAAGTTTGCAGAAGATCCGGAAAAGTTTGAGCTCACCGTCTTCCTGACACGCATCATGTTTCCCTATCTGATGGCAATGTCTTTGGTTGCCATGTTCTCCGGCATTTTAAACGCCTTCAGAAGATATTTCCTGGCAGCTTTTGCACCTGTTGTCTTAAACATCGTTTTTATCTCGGTTCTGGGACTCGGAGGATTTGTTGAGCTAACGGATGCGCAATTGGGTCAGGCCATGGCCTGGGGTGTTGTGATTTCAGGCCTGTTACAATTTCTTCTTTTGGTTTACGGCCTCAAAAAAGAAGGCTTCCCGCTATCACTTCGAATGCCGCGCATCTCACCGCCGGTTAAGCGTTTGCTTGTCTTGGCAATCCCGACCGCGATTGCTGGTGGCATTACACAAGTTAACTTGCTTGTGGGTCAGATCATTGCGTCTGCACAGGCAGGCGGCATTGCGGTTATGAATTACGCTGATCGACTGATGCAATTGCCTTTGGGAATTATCGGTATTTCAATCGGTGTCGTCCTGTTGCCGGAACTCACCCGCGCCCTGACAGCAAAAAATTCAGCAGATGCAAATCATTTACAAAATCGCAGCCTTGAATTTGGGCTTGGTTTGACCGTTCCTGCAGCGGTTGGATTATTCATGTTAAACCTTCCACTTGTGGCATTGGTGTATGAACGCGGCGCTTTTGATCGCGAGACTGCAGAAATTACCGCGCATGTATTGGCAGGTTTTGCAATCGGACTTCCTTCCTTTGTTTTGATCAAGATATTTCAGCCGTCGTTTTACGCGCGCGAAGACATGCGGACACCGATGTATTTTTCTGGCGTTAATGCAATTCTCAACATCATCTTGAGCCTGATATTATTCCCGATCTACGGAATTGTCGGCCTTGCCATTGCAACCAGCATCGCAGGTTGGGTGAATGCGGTCTTACTGTGGGGTGCGCTTTATCTTGGCAATCATTTTCGCATCGCTGCAAAGACGCTTCGAAATATTGCGCTGATATGTTTTGCAAGCCTGTGCATGGCAGGCATTTTATATGGTGGTCAATCCTGGTTGGGAGCTACGCTTACCGATAGTGCTCTGTTAACCAGACTTGTGCTTATTGGTGGATTAATTGGCGTTGCGGCAATCGTATATTTTGCACTTGTTATTGCTACAGGCGCCATCCCCAGAGACCAGATGAAGCGGTTGCTTAGACGCTAAATCCGAGCGTTTGTTTGTGTTTATTATCTTGCCATAAACACTGGCTTCCTTCATAAACCCTCCGACGCTTTCAACTGGAATAAAATCATGGGTCAACCAACAAATCGTGTTTTTTCAGGCATTCAGCCAACGGGCAATTTGCACTTGGGAAATTACCTAGGTGCGATAAAGAAATTCGTGGCGCTTCAGGACAGCCATGAGTGTATCTATTGTGTGGTGGATTTACATGCGGTAACCGCGCAACTGGTGCAGGATGATTTGAAAAATCAAACCCGCGAAATTGCAGCCGCCTTTATTGCCAGTGGCATCGATCCGGCAAAGCATATCGTTTTCAATCAAAGTCAGGTGCGTGAACACGCTGAACTTGCATGGTTGTTTAATTGCGTCGCGCGCATGGGCTGGTTGCAGCGCATGACGCAGTTTAAAGACAAAGCAGGCAAGAATGCACAAAACGCCTCTGTGGGTCTTTTTGCCTATCCAAGCTTGATGGCGGCAGACATTCTGCTTTATCGCGCAACCCATGTGCCGGTGGGTGATGACCAAAAACAGCACCTTGAACTAACACGCGATATCGCTGCCAAATTTAACAATGATTTTGCGGAAAAGATCAAAGAGTTTGGTCATGGTGATGAGGGATACTTTCCTATCACTGACCCGATTATTGAAGGCCCTGCGACCCGCGTTATGTCCTTGCGCGCTGGCAACAACAAAATGTCAAAATCCGAGCCGTCTGACATGTCGCGCATTAATCTGACCGATAGCGCTGATGACATTGCAAAGAAAATTCGCAAGGCCAAAACAGACCCTGAGCCGCTTCCGGACACGATGGAAGGTTTGGCAGAGCGGCCTGAAGCTAAAAATCTGGTTGGCATTTATGCAGCTCTTTCAGGTCAAACTTCTAAAGCCGTTGTGAGCGAATTTGCAGGGCAACAATTCGGCACGTTCAAACCAGCACTTGCAGAGCTTGCCGTTGAAAAGCTTGCGCCGATAAATACTGAAATGCGCAAATTAATGGATAATCCCGACCATGTGGATAGCATTCTGGCTGATGGTGCGGACAGGGCAAGAGTAATTGCGCAGCAAACCATGAAAGAAGTTCGTGAGATTTTTGGCTTCCTTGGCTAGGGTGACTGGTGTAGGTTGAATATCGATGAAGTTAAAATGGTGCGCAAATGGTAAGTAAACGACTGATCCAGGAAGAAGGTCACCAACGCAAGTTTTTATGCGTTGTTGATGATACTGCAGAATGTGACCGTGCTGTTCTTTATGCCGAGCGTCGTGCAACCAACACAGGCGGCAGTCTTGAACTGCTTTACGTTTCAGAACCTGAAGATTTTCAGCACTGGTTGGGTGTTGAGGAAATCATGAAGCAGGAAGCGCGCGAAGCTGGTGAGGCGGTTTTGGAAAAATATGCCCAATACAGCCGTGAGCATGGTAGCATTGACCCTGAATTGATTTACCGTGAAGGCAAGAAATATGAAGAGCTTTTATCCCTGATTGAAGAAGATCAGGATATTGCCGTTCTCGTCCTTGCTGCAGGTGAAGGCAATGATGGCCCAGGCCCATTGGTAAGCGCCTTGGCAAATAATGGCTCCGCTTTTTCCATTCCGGTCATTGTTGTTCCTTGCAATATGACGGATGAAGAGATTGAAAGCGTTACTTGATTATTCAGTGTTAAATGCTTACTTTGGAATCATTCTAATTACAGACGTTTAAATATATCTGCTCGGAGAAGCAAAAGATGTTCATTCAAACAGAAGCCACACCCAATCCAGCTACCTTGAAGTTTTTGCCTGGCATACAGGTTCTGCCTACTGGTACGGCAGATTTTCGCACACAGGAAGAAGCTGAAAAGTCGCCCTTGGCCAAGCAGCTTTTTACCATTCCAGGCGTTTCTGGTGTTTTCTTCGGCTATGATTTTATTTCGGTCACCCGTGAGGGCGATGAGGATAGCGGCTTTGACTGGCAACATTTAAAGCCGGCAGTGCTAGGCACGATCATGGAGCATTTTGTAACAGGCAAGCCTGTGATGGGCGATGCTTCCGTAGATTCTGATGATGTAGAAGAAGATTTTGCAGAAGAAGATACGCAAATCGTAAACACGATCAAGGAACTGCTCGACACGCGCGTTCGCCCAGCAGTGGCACAAGATGGTGGTGACATCACCTTCCACGGTTTCAGAGACGGGATTGTGTACCTGCACATGAAAGGCGCTTGTGCTGG
>CALFBU010000301.1 GCA_937951455.1 uncultured Rhizobiaceae group bacterium | reverse complement strand
GTTGACGTTTTACCTGCACCGTTTCTGCCCAGAAGCGCTAAAATCTCACCTTCATGGATTTTCATGCTTACGCCTTGTACGATGAAGCTTTCACCGTAATATGCGTTAAGTTCCCATGCAGAAAAATAGGCCGGTTCATGATTTGGGTTGATACTTTCCCTTACCGGTTTATTGTCTGACATTACTGTGCCCCCCCAAGGTATGCTTCTTGTACTTTTGGATTACCCTTGATGTTTTCTGGTGCGTCTTCCACGATGACAGTACCTTGAGCCAATACCGATATTTTTTCAGCCAGTGAAAAAACCACGTGCATATCGTGCTCGATGATTGCCATCGTAATACCACGTGCAGCCTGAATTTCTTTCAAGAGGTCGATTGTATTATTCGTGTCGGCACGTGCCATACCCGCCGTTGGCTCATCCAACAATAATAACTTTGGATCTTGCGCTAGGCACATGGCCATTTCTAATCTGCGTTTATCACCGCGAGAAAGTGAGGACGCAATTTCATCACGCTTATCAATCATGTTTACATCAATGAGCATTTGTTCTGCTTTTTCATGCATGTCTGTTTGAGAGGCAACGCTAACCAGTGCATTTAATTCAAATGCGCCATCACGCTTTGCAAAACAAGCAATAATCACATTTTCAAAGACTGATAGATCAGAGAAGATTTCAGGCGTCTGAAAGACGCGGCTAACGCCAAGCTGATTAATCTCATGTGGCTGTTTGCCCAACAATGAATGATTGTCAAACAATACTGTGCCACTATCTGGTATCAACTTGCCAATAAAGCAATTGAGCAAAGTTGATTTACCAGCCCCGTTCGGACCAATAATCGCGTGAACCGTTCCTTCTTCGACGTTGAGATTAACATCGCTGAGAGCCTGCAAACCGCCGAAGCTTTTGTTCACGCCCTTTACCTCGAGAATACCCATACTCAAAGTCCCCTATTCAGCAGCTTCTGGAGCTGCGCTACCAGAACCTGAATCTGTTTTTGATTTTTTCTTGAAAAGATTAGAAATTTTCTGTCCACCTTCCATCAATCCGCCTGGCAGGAAGATAACAACGAGCATGAATATAAGCCCCAGTGTTAAGTGCCAACCTTTACCGATGAATGGATAGAAAATTGCAACGAAGAACTCTTGTAAGAATTCTGGCATGAATGAGAACCAAGCCTGCAGAATACCTTCGTTGATTTTTGAAACGATGTTCTCAAAATATTTAATGAAACCAGCGCCAAGCACAGGGCCGATTAAGGTGCCAGAACCACCAAGGATGGTCATTAAGACAACCTCACCAGAAGCCGTCCAGAACATACGTTCAGCACCCGCTTGTGTATCCATCGCAACCAATAGACCGCCCGCGAGACCCGCATACATTCCAGAAATAACGAATGCAGCAAGTGTATAGGGCTTGGATTGAACGCCTGTATAATTGAGGCGCTGTTGGTTTGACTTTACCGCACGCAACATAAGACCAAACGGCGATCTGAATATTCGAATGGAAATATAGAACGCAATTACCAAGAATATCGCTGCAATGTAGTAGCCCACGTTGAAAGTAAATACCCATCCAGCGACTGATAATTCATAACTGTCGTTCATGAACATGCCAAAGAAGTTAGCGCGTGGTGTCACACCTTCTGCGAGTGGTGCATCGAAAATTCTTGGGTCAGCTACTTTTGGCTGCAATCCTGTTTCACCACCTGTAATCGGTGTGAGTACCGAATAAGCCAATGAATAAGACATTTGCGCAAAGGCTAGCGTTAGGATTGAAAAGTAAATTCCTGAGCGTCTAAGCGAAATCCAGCCAACGAGCAGTGAAAATAAGCCTGCTACAATTACAGAAGCAACGATTGCAGGAATGATATTCAGCGTCAGCAGTTTAATCATCCAGATACCCGCATAACTGCCAGCACCAAGGAAGGCTGCATGACCAAAGCTTAAGTATCCAGTCAGACCAAAGAGGATGTTAAAACCGATGGCAAAAATACCAAAGATAACCAAACGCTGCATCAAATCCGGGTAACCAGCGTTAAACTGAGCAAGCGCTGAACCTTCCGGAAACGGGTTTAGAATGAAAGGGGCAAATACTGTTAGAATGATAACAATCGTTAAAAGCCCGAAGTCTTTTTTGTTTAATCCAAGCATTGGTTATTCCTCCATCACACCGGCTTTACCCATAAGACCCCGAGGTCTCGTGAGAAGCACGATAATGGCAACTAGATAAATGATAATTTGATTAATCCCTGGTAGCGTTTCCAAGACAACCGTCATGGAAGCAAAACTTTCCAGAATACCGAGTAGGAAACCCGCTAACACAGCTCCCGATAAAGAACCCATGCCACCAACAACCACAACCACGAAGCTTAGGACCAGGAAGTCCATGCCCATGTGATAATTGGGTGAGTTAATCGGAGTATACATAACGCCTGCAAGCCCTGCTACGGCAGCTGCAAGCCCAAACATAATTGTAAAGCGTTTGTCGATGTTGATGCCTAAAAGTCCAACAGTTTCCCGGTCTGCCATACCAGCACGAACGACCATGCCAAATGTTGTAAATTGCAGGAAGGCAAACACTGCGCCGATGATAATTGCTGAGAAAGCAAAGTAAACAAGACGCCAGTAAGGATAGATAATGCCAGCGCCTTCCATGCCCAGCATTGCACCAAAGTCAAACGACCCTTTGAAGGCTTCTGGTGCAGGCGTTGGGATTGGGTTAGCACCGTAAAAGTACTTGATAATTTCTTGGAGAACGATTGCTAGGCCAAATGTTACCAAGATTTGATCCGCGTGCGGGCGCTTATAAAAGTGCCTGATAAGGCCACGCTCCATGATAACGCCGATTAAAATCATGATAGGAATAGCAAAGAGTATGGATATGGGAACGGACCAGTCAATGATTGTATTACCAGCAGCCTCCCCAAAAATGTCGTAAATATAAGGTACTTCAACCTTGAGTGGATTGCCCAAAAAGTCTGTTTTGGTTTCATCCAGCACTACGTGGCTGAATGTAAGAAGGCGGCTGATGGTTACAGCAACAAAAGCACCGATCATAAACAACGCCCCGTGAGCGAAGTTAACAACTCCGAGCGTACCGAAGATCAATGTAAGACCCAGAGCAATCAGCGCGTATGCTGAACCTTTGTCCAAGCCATTAAGTATCTGCAGGATTATAGCGTCCATAGCATCACCTAAACCTTAAATTATATTAGAATTGAGCACATCTTATAGAGAAAGGAGGGGAATTTTCCCCTCCTCCTAATAGTTTTGGCGTTTGATTAAGCGCCTGGATTACATGTACCGATCGGAACAGCATTGCCGTTCGCATCACGCATTTGCGGATGATCTGGTGCATATGTAACTTGGTCAACTGGAGTAACTTCCACGACTTCAAGAACGTCGAATTCTGAAGTTGGGTTTTCTTTACCCTTCACAACCAGAACGTCTTTGAAGCACTGGTGATCTTCAGCACGGTATTCTACATCGCCGTTACCAAGTCCTGAGAACTTGAAGCCTTCAAGCGCTTCAGCGATACCACATGGGTTGAAAGTGCCAGCACGTTCAGCAGCATCAGCATATAGAAGTGTCTGACAGTAAACTGTGTGTGCAGCCTGTGATGGCGGGAAGCCATACTTTTCACCAAATGATTTAACGAAAGCTTTTGAACCTTCATCAGTCAGTGACCAGTGCCAGTTTGTTGAACCGAAGATGCCTTTAACGTTTTCACCAGCACCACGAGCCATCAAGCGTGAGTAAAGCGGAACAACGATTTCG
>CALFBU010000300.1 GCA_937951455.1 uncultured Rhizobiaceae group bacterium | reverse complement strand
GCGCCACCTTCTCCCACAAGGGGAGAAGGAAAGGTTGGAAAGTCTTATGGCGGATTTTGACCCAATGTGGACGTTGAAAATTTAACCTCCAATGTCAACATTACGGACAAGATGCTGATGATCAATATTTATGAGCAACTTGTTTTATCGCCCGACTTGTTGAACTATACAATTCGTTCTGTAATAAATTGAATATTATCTTATGAGCATAATAGCAGTCACTCTCACCAAAATCATAGACTACGACTTCCCAGTAGTTGGAGTTTTTGAATTTATGGATAAATCAGGAGAGGTAATTGTAATTCATGAAAAGTTACCGGTACTTGGAGTGGATGGAGATGCCATGGAATTAAATTTACCAATGAAAGTAACAATGGAATGCGCTATCACTTTCTCTTCAAAAGATGCTCTACAAATTGATACAAGTCAGCCACACGGAATTTGTGATATTGAAGACAGAACTCGATTTGAGGTCAGTGCTGAGCTTGTAATGAGGTGAACAAGGCTCAAAGCAGCCTTTCGAATATTTTCAAAACTTGGTCACTTCTGGCACATACCGGCCGTTAATTCCCTAACTATACCTGCTATAACCACATCACTTCCCCTTACGCGTAAACACCATTTTCTGATTAGCCAGTTTTTCATTCGTACCCTCCCAAGCGTAGAGCAGTAATGCGGGTTCGTTGTCTGCGACGGTTATTCTGTGCAGTTGTTCAGGCGGGTTGAAGATTAGGGAGCCGGGGGCGTAGACGCCTTGGTCGTTTTCGGAGACGGAACCTGAAAGGCAAATGTAGCTTTCGGTGATGCCGTCGTGGGCGTGGGCGGGGTAGGTGCATTTGGGTGCAAAGAGTACGAGGCCTAAAATGATATCATCGGTGATGACAGGCCCCGTAGGGCCTACAAGCTCGGCATAGGCATATTTTTTCTCGAGCCCGCGCGGGACTTTTTCATAGCCATATTCCCAAACGAGTGAATCCATTACCGAACCCAAAGTTCGAATAAAAGGCGCGTGGCGTTCCATACGGCCTTTATCCATCGCACGTTTGAGATGTTTTACAACCGGCTTTGTTTGCGCATCGCGTTCAAGAATAGGCGCATCAGATTTAATCACTTTATTGATACGCTCACGAACACTTCGTTGATGGCTTCTAATCTTCTTGCTGCCACCCGCTGATATCTTGCGGTAAAAATCGTAGCTATCGCGAAGAATGTATATCCATTCAGGATGGTCTGATAGTTTTGCGTTTGTCTCATTCATCATTCAAATTCCGTTTGCGCTCATTTGCCCTGTTCACCAGCCATTTAAAAAGACTGCGATGGCTCCTTGACCATGGGATTAGTTCAGGATGCCACTGCACACCCAAAAGATTTCCTGAAGACTGGCATTCAATTGCCTGAACCACATCTTCAGTATCCTTGGCAACGGTAATCAGGTTTTTGCCAGGCTTATTTACAGATTGGTGATGCAGCGCATTTATTCGCAATGTCTCCTGTTGCAGCAAGTCATATAGTTTCGAGTTTTTGTCAATGTGTACGGTCTTTCGCGGTAGTACCATGCGACGGCGTTTAAGTTCTGGGTTGAAATCAGACAAGTCAGAATAAAGCGTGCCACCACGTGCCATGTTCAGCATTTGTGCTCCGCGGCATATCCCGAGAACAGGCTTGTCAGTTGCAAATGCATGGTGAAGCGTTTCCAGTTCCAGCGCATCACGGTCGGCATCGTAAGTTATCGTAGGATTTATTTTGTTTCCATTGATCTCCAAACCAATATCGTCCCCGCCGCCGATGACATAACCATCAACCGTTTTATTAAGCCCTGTTACGGCCGTAATTTTCCGCGCTTTTCCGCCAGCCAAAAAAACGGCAAATCTGTGCATCAGCCAGATTAATGTATTGCGCCGGGATGAGAGGGTTACGCCAATCACAGGTTTGGATTTTGTACTCATCGATGCGGGTTGTCCTTTTGCCATTTTTCAAGGTCATTGGGGGTTAGTTCATCTGCCTTGTTTTCAATTTTAACCCAAAGGTTCCAGTCATCACGGATTGTCCAATCAGGATCGCCAATTCTTGAGTCTGGCAGTCTGAAATGAAAAGCAGGGCGAGCCGAAACAAGTGCATCCGACATGAGTGAGGTCACCAGTTTCTCATCCAAAAAAGCAAAAATAGGCAACATGTCGAGATGGTGATTACGCCCTTTGTTTAACGCTATATAATCCTCGATGAGTGTGGATTGGTCCGGTTGATATGCGGGCTTCATGATATGGGCTTCATATTCAGGTGCATAAGCTTGCGCCCAGCCCATTGTTCGTCTTGTAATATCTGGTGACAGCGCGGCATAAACTTCAGCGTTATACAAAACAAGCGTACGCATGATTGCCAGAAGATAGGAAGTTTTGTTGCTTGCAATTTCTGGATTAAGATGCAAGCCAAATGCATAAAGAATGCTGTCATGAGTTCCCGCGGCACCTGCTGCGGTTAATCCATTGGTTACATCATCCAACATGTGCAATTGATCCATTGAAATGGGATCTGTAACGAGTTCTTGCGGCACAAGCGACGTCACCGCAGAACCAAGGAAGTTTCGACCGTCCTTCAAGAATTCATGCTCATCGGCAGATTGTGGATGCACGTATTGTGTATCCAGTTCAATGCGCATGTGACCCAATTTGGTTTCCTCAATGTCAATCAGATGAGGGCTGTGATGCTTAAGTGTCCCGCCAATAGTAGACGCAATCACCTTGGCAGCAGTCGCAGTATCAATACCCGCAAATTCGATCTCAATACCAACCTTGCGCATCTTGCCCTCAGCGTTATTTTTTCGATTGGGCAGTTGGTATGGTTCAGAATATCTCATTTAATATCATTCTGCCGCTTCGCTTGAAGCGCTTGCTGTTTGTGGGCGCCTTTCCAGAAGTTCTTTCAAAAACTGACCTGTATAACTGCGTTCCACTTTTACCACTTCTTCTGGCGTGCCGCTTGCTACCAGTTCGCCGCCGCCGTCTCCTCCTTCGGGGCCAAGGTCGAGAATGTGGTCGGCCGTTTTGATGACTTCCAGATTATGCTCGATCACGACAACCGTATTGCCACTGTCAACCAGTTCATGCAGCACTTCCAGCAGTTTTGCCACATCGTGGAAGTGCAGGCCAGTTGTGGGCTCGTCCAGAATATAGAGCGTTCGGCCAGTAGCGCGTTTGCTCAATTCCTTGGCGAGTTTCACGCGCTGCGCTTCACCGCCTGAAAGAGTGGTCGCCTGTTGGCCTACCTTAATGTAACCAAGACCAACGCGTTTGAGCGTTGACATCTTATCACGAACACTTGGGACTGCGTTGAAGAAATCTTCGGCTTCATCGACAGTCATGTCCAATATGTCAGCGATTGATTTGCCCTTGAACATGACTTCCAGTGTTTCGCGGTTATAGCGTTTGCCTTTGCAGACATCGCAGGTGACATAAACATCAGGCAGGAAGTGCATTTCTATTTTGATAACGCCATCACCTTGACACGCTTCGCAGCGGCCACCTTTTACGTTGAACGAAAAGCGCCCTGGCGCATAGCCTCTGGTTTTGGCTTCTGGCAGACCCGAAAACCATTCACGAATGGGGGTGAAAGCACCTGTATAAGTGGCAGGGTTGGAGCGCGGTGTTCGTCCGATAGGCGATTGGTCAATGTCGATGACTTTATCGAGATGTTCGAAACCCTCAATTGAATCATGCGGAGCAGGGGCGGCGCGTGCCGAGCCAATGCGCCTTGCGGCTGCCTTGTAAAGTGTCTCTATGAGTAAGGTAGATTTGCCACCGCCTGATACGCCTGTCACGGCTGTGAAAATGCCAAGCGGGAAATCTGCCGTCACGTTTTGCAAGTTGTTGCCCGTCGCACCTTTGACGCGAACGACTTTGCCTTTGACAGGCTTGCGGCGTTTTTCGGGTAGCGGAATGGCGAGTTTGCCAGTCAGATATTGACCCGTGATGGATTTTTTGGATTTCATCACTTGCTTGGGCGTGCCGGATGCGATGACTTCGCCGCCGTGAATGCCTGCGTAGGGGCCGATGTCTACCAGATGGTCTGCGGTCAGAATTGCATCTTCGTCATGTTCAACCACAATAACGGTATTGCCCAGATCGCGCAGATGTCGAAGGGTTTCGAGTAATCGTGCGTTGTCTCTTTGGTGAAGGCCGATTGAAGGCTCGTCGAGTACGTATAGAACGCCTGTAAGCCCAGAGCCGATTTGAGACGCGAGGCGAATACGTTGGCTTTCACCGCCTGAGAGCGTTCCGGAATTTCGCGACATAGAGAGATAATCGAGGCCTACGTCATTCAGGAATTTTAAGCGCTCGCGGATCTCTTTCAGGATACGGCCAGCGATTTCATTTTGCTTGTCATTCATGGTTTTGGGCAGCGCCTCAAACCATTTCGCCGCGTTCTTGATGGATAGCGTTGTGATGTCTGAGATGTGTTTGCCGTCAAGTTTTACACAAAGCGCTTCCGGTTTCAGGCGGTTGCCATTGCAGGCTTCGCACTGAGACGATGACATAAACTTTTCAATCTCTTCACGCATCCAGGACGAATCCGTTTCGCGCCATCGGCGTTCGAGATTTGGCATGACACCTTCGAAGGTTTTCTTGGTCTCATACTTGCGCAGGCCATCGTCATAGATGAACTTGATTTCGGTTTTGCCAGTGCCGTGCAAAATGGCGTGTTGCGCTTCCTTGGATATTTCACGCCAAGGGTCTGACATTTTGAACTTGTAGTGCTTGCCGAGCGCTTCCAGCGTTTGTGCGTAATAGGGTGAGGGCGTTGAAGACTTTGACCATGGCAGGATGGCGCCACCACGAAGCGTTAGGCTGTCGTCGGGAACAACCATGTCGGCATCCATGCCTTTTTGAGTACCAAGGCCATCACAGGTTGGGCAGGC
>CALFBU010000299.1 GCA_937951455.1 uncultured Rhizobiaceae group bacterium | reverse complement strand
CCAATCGCTTGGCTTGCGCTTTGGTAAGCGAAGCATCCGTTGCGATGATCCCGATTGTTGTGTTTGAAACGCTGGAAGATTCATCACGAAACTTGATTTTCAACGCATCTGGATTTTCTGGCATAGGTGAGGGCAGGCCATGTCCGCCGAATTCATCCGCTTGCTCAAACAGCGCTGCATGAAAATGTTTTGTTTCGGCAATCAACGGACTGCCCAAGGCGTTAACACCAAAAAGCGCGCCAATTGTTATTCCGTTGTCCAGTTTGATGGAGGCTGTTCCAAGGCCACCTTTTAATCCTGCTACCAGTGCACCTGTCCCAGCGCCGCAGGACCCGATTTCAAAATCTGTTGAAGCATTTTGCGCAGCATCATAGCCAAGCTCACGATAGGGCGGATATTTACCCCAATCCTTATCACCGCCATTGATTAAATCAAAAAGGATAGCTTGCGGGACGATGGGAACGTGAACTGGTCCAACCGCAAAGCCGCGATTATTGGCGCGCAAATAAGCTTGAGCACCGGAGGCCGCATCCAAACCGAATGCGGATCCACCGGAAAAAACAAGCGCATTAACCGCTTCAACTGTATTTTCAGGAGATAAAAGTTCTGTGTCACGCGTGCCAGGGCCACCGCCATGCACTGCAACCGAAGCGATTGCAGGTTCGTCGCACATCAAAACCGTAACACCACTTTTGAGAGTGTCATCTTGTGCATTGCCGACCTTAAGCCCCTTGATGTCTGTAATAGAATTTTTAGGGCCAGGTTTATTCATGTTATACTCACAAATTCTTTGAACTATCCAGGCGTTCAAATGTGCCTGCTCGCCAGACGAAAAGCCTGTATGGATTATCCAGGTTTTTGCCTTGGTTGTCGAATTGAACGGAACCCAAAACGCTCTCAAATTCTTTGCTTGCCAAGTTTTGTGTCGTCTCTTGCGTTGTGTTGCCCAAGGCAGCAATTGCGACTTCCAATGCAGCATAGCCTTCATAGAGGGCTTTAGACGGTTCGATATTGCGCTCTTGTAGTAACTCTCTTAGCGCTTCATTTTGCTCAAGCCTTGTTTGCATGACAATCATCAAGCCATCTTTAACTAGGCCAGCTTCTTCCAAATAGGGAAGGCTCGCCAATTGCTCGCTGACGATGAGCTTAGTCTTTATGCCCAGGGAATTGTGATCCTTGGCGATGGTCAGCAGGTCTTCCGGACTGGCTGCGGCGATAAAGGCTACTTCCACACCCGAACGTTCCAACCTTCTCAGCATTCCCGATTGGGTTGATTGTGCGGCTCGAAACGTATCAGCAAATTGAGGTTTCATGCCGCTATCGTTCAAACGAAGCCTGATGGCATCCGTCAAACTACGACCATAGATTGTGCCATCGTCTACAAGCGCGAAAGGCGTGTCCTTCAGATTATTGATGATATAAGCAGCAATTGTATCTGCTGGAGCATCATCTCCGGGCGACATGCGCCATAGGTTCCATTCCTCTCTGTCGCGATCCTTGATCAGACGTATAGAACGCGCACCAGCCACCAAGAGCGGTGTTTTATCTTCACGCAATTCATCAGCGACCGTGACCGCTGTGATATTGCATAGCATGCCCGTCACAATTGCTGGATTTTTAGACTGCATATCTTGCGCGGCCAACATGGATTGATCCAAATCGCAGCCATCATCAGCAATAAAAAGCTCATGTTCTTGCCCAAGCTTTTCCATGGCGAGCGTGGCACCTATCTCAAACTGCCTGCCAATCTCGGAAAAATCACCGCTTCTGGGTATGGAAATTGCAATCGTATCGGCTTTTGATGCAAGGCAAGATGAAGCCAGAAACACCAGCGCTAAGGCAAAAAGCTTTAGTCTTTGATAGAATAGATTTGTGAGTCGTTGCTTTGTCATTGTGTCATGATTTTTAGAGCGCTTGAGTGATAATTGAAAGCGATTAACGCTATCTCAATCTATATTTTTTCGATCACACACATAATAAGTCGCAAATTCTCTTTGTGATGTCGAATATTGCTTGACGTTTTTGTGTGATTAGCTTCACATAGATTTATGTGAGGTTCTCCGAACGGTGTATGAGGCATCAGGAGATCAAATGGGAATGCAGAAGGGGATGACCCAATCAGGGGCCTTAATCTGCAGCCGCCCCCGCGACTGTAAGCGGTGAGTGCATATCAATATCCACTGGCAAACGCCGGGAAGGGGATGTGCACTTTGACCCGCGAGCCAGGAGACCAGCCCTACAGGCTTTGTGCAAACAAGGTCGAACGAAAAACGGACGGGGTGTTCCGTGGAAGATTAGAGCTACTACTCGATCCTTCTTACGAAATCCCTCCTTCACAACTTGTATTATTTGAAGGGGAATAAAATGAAAAAAACTCTTTTTGGTGCTCTTGCACTTCTCGCAACAACTGCGCCAGCATTGGCACACCACCCGTTGGCTGGTCAGCCGATGGAAACTTTCTCACAAGGACTGCTTTCAGGCATCGGTCATCCGCTTTTGGGCTTTGATCACCTGTTCTTCGTCATCGCCATGGGTGTTGCAGCACTTTATACTGGCTTTGCACGTACCGCTCCAGCAGCTTATATCGCTGCAATGCTAGTGGGTTGCCTGATGATGGCAAACGGCATTGGCCTTCCAATGAAGGAAGCAGTCATTGGTTTCTCACTATTGGCAGTCGGTTATATCGTTCTTTCTGGCCGTGCGCTTAGCATGTCATTGGCATTGCCAATCTTTGCAGTCTTTGGTCTGTTTCATGGTTCAGCATTTGGCGATTCAATCGCATCACAAGAAGCTGCAATCGGTGGCTCTGTATTAATTGGCTATCTTTTGGGTCTGGGCGCCCTTCAGTATGCAGTCGCACTGGGTGCTGGTTGGATTGTGAAGAATGTATTCAACGCAACAGAAGCAACCGCAATGAACGCACGCCTAACAGGTGCGCTTGTTGCAGGCATGGGCGTATTCCTGACTTTGGAAGCAGCAGAAGGCGCAGCATTCGCAGCCCTTGGCCTAGGCTAACTCTTTCCAGAATTAATAACTAAAAAGAGGCATGGACTTTTGTTCGTGCCTCTTTTTTTATGCCTGTTAACGCGCTAACTTAATTCTTACAAAGAGTTGGAGATACGCATGGCGCAACTGCCCAAAAGCATTGATGAAACAGAAACGCTATTATCAGGCGAGGGGTATGTGGCAGACCGTTCTCTAGCGACTGTGCTTTACCTTGCCCTTAAAATGGGAAAGCCGCTCTTCCTTGAAGGTGAGGCGGGTGTAGGCAAAACCGAAATCGCCAAAGTTCTGAGTTCAGCATTGGATAGACCTTTAATCCGATTGCAGTGCTATGAAGGGCTAGATGTCTCATCCGCAGTCTATGAGTGGAATTATGCCGCGCAAATGGTCGAAATCCGTATGCGCGAAGCATCCAGCGACAAGGCATCCTTGAAGGAAGGCGTGTTCACCGACGAGTTTCTAATCAAACGCCCATTATTGCAGGCGCTTGAAGGTGAAGAGGGTAAAGCGCCGATCTTGCTAATTGACGAACTGGACAGAACAGACGAAGCCTTTGAGGCGTTCCTTTTGGAAATACTGTCAGACTTCCAGGTGACCATTCCTGAACTTGGCACTA
>CALFBU010000298.1 GCA_937951455.1 uncultured Rhizobiaceae group bacterium | reverse complement strand
GTCGGGGTTATGTATTTGTGTTTGAGGCCATTGGACTGGTTCAAGGTTATCGTATTGCGCTTGCGAAAGCCCAGCCAGACCGCCGATATCAAAATCTCTTGTATCATGGTTCCTGAAACTCGACAGTCTCGCGTATTCGTCGAAAACTTCCGAAACATTATTGTACGAAAACGAACCCTCAAAGCCCATGCGCTTGGCAACTTCTGCCATTTGCCACCAATCAGGTTTCGTATCACAAGGTTGGTTTAAAAAGCTTTTTTGTCGTGAAATACGTCTCTCGGAATTTGTGACTGTCCCGTCTTTCTCACCCCAGGCTGAAGCTGGCAGTTTAACATGCGCATATTGAATTGTATCGGTTTCCTCTACTATGTCAGAAACCACAACAAACGGGCAATTATCCAAAGCCTCTTTCACGCTGTCAGCATCAGGCATGCTGTCAACAGGATTGGTGGACATGATCCATATTGCTTTGATTTTGCCTGCCTTGACTGCGTCAAACATCTCAACAGCTTTTAAACCCTGCTTCTCAGGTATGGCAGGTGCCTGCCAGAATTCTTTTACCAAATTGCAATGCTTTTCGTTTTCTATATCCATGTGACACGCAAGCATGTTGGCAAGACCGCCAACCTCTCGCCCGCCCATTGCATTGGGCTGCCCTGTTACAGAAAAAGGCCCCATGCCTGGCTTGCCTATGCGTCCCGTTGCAAGATGACAATTAATGATTGAACTAACTTTATCAGTACCCGACACTGATTGGTTCACGCCCTGGCTGTAGACCGTTACCACTTTTTCGTTCGATGCGAACAAGTTGTAAAATGTCTGAAGCTCACCGCTTGATAGTCCGGTTTGTTCGATCAAATCTTGTTCAGACATGCTGGTCGCACTTAAGAGCGCTTCTTCAAAACCCGAAGTGTATTTTTCAATATAGTCACACTTCAAAATGCCTTTTTGTGAGAGAAACGTCAGCAGACCATTAAATAATGCGGTGTCGCCATCAGGTTTGATCGCCAAATGTAAATCAGCAAGGTTTGCAGTCATGGTACGGCGCGGATCGACCAAAACCACTTTCATTTTAGGGCGGGATTGCTTCGCAGCTTCTATTCGCTGATAAAGAACTGGATGACACCAAGCCAGATTGGAACCGACCAGAATTACCACATCTGCCAACTCAAGGTCTTCATAAACACCTGGCACGGTATCAGTGCCAAACGCCTTTCGATGTCCTGCTACGGAAGACGCCATGCAAAGGCGTGAATTGGTGTCAATATTGGCAGAGCCGATGAAGCCCTTCATCAACTTATTCGCTATGTAATAATCTTCAGTCAGAATTTGACCTGAAACATAAAAAGCAACGGAATCGGGACCATGTTTTTTTATGGTCTTTGAAAACTTATCTGCCACCAAATCCAGTGCGGTGTCCCAGTTAGTTTTTTCACCATGCACTTGCGGATACAAAAGCCGCCCCTCAAGTCCAATTGTATCACCCAATGCCGTACCTTTTGAACACAATCTGCCATAGTTTGCAGGATGCTCTAGGTCACCTTTAATCGAAACCGAACCATCATTGTTTTTTGTCGCCAAAACACCACAACCTACGCCGCAATAAGGACATGTTGTCTTGACTGTTTTTACATCGCCAGATGTCATTTGCCAGAACCTGGATCGAAAAGGACAGTCTCCCCGTCCAGCTTTACAGAATAGGCCTGCGTAGCACCTTCATCTGCACCTTGCGCTTCTCCAGTGGCAAGAGATATCACCCAATTATGCAAAGGACAGGTAACGCAACCATCATGCACTATGCCTTGACTTAGAGGCCCATTTTTATGCGGGCACTTGTCTTCAAGCGCAAAAACCTGATCATCAAATGTACGGAAAATTGCGACTGTCTTGTCGCCAAGCTTGACACATCGCGAACCTTGTCTTGGTATATCACTCAGGTTGCCAATTTCGACCCATGTAGATGCAATGGCGTTCATTCTGCAGCCTCCAGATTTAAAGTAGCCATTGGATTGAACTCATGCTTATCCTTGCCGGATACACGCTCATCCCACGGGTCAACCTGTGCAAATTTCTGACTGAAAACAAATCGCTCGTAATAAGATTTACGTTTTTCGGTATTATCCATGATTTGTGAACGGATCTCATCCAAACCAATCCGTTTTGCCCATTTGTAAATACGCTCAAGGTACCAGCCTTGTTCACGATACATCTGTGCAAGCGCCACAACATGCTCCATGACTTCGTCTTCTGTTTTAACATTACCGAGGATTTCAGTTCCCTTGATGTCGAGACCTGCCGCACCCGCAAAGTGGATTTCATATCCACTATCGACGCATATGACACCAATATCCTTGCACGTCGCTTCAGCACAATTGCGCGGACAACCTGACACAGCGAGTTTGAGTTTTGCAGGCGTCCATGAACCCCACATGAACTTCTCAAGCTTGATGCCAAGACCGGTTGAATCCTGTGTGCCAAAGCGACACCAATTGGTACCAACACAAGTTTTGACGGTGCGCAATCCCTTGGCGTATGCCTGACCTGAAACAAACCCAGCCTTGCCCAAGTCTGCCCAAACAGCCGGAAGGTCTTCCTTCTGGATACCAAGCATATCGATGCGCTGACCGCCTGTAACCTTGACCGCAGGGATATCAAATTTATCGACAACATCTGCTATTGCTCGCAATTCAGCGGATGATGTCATGCCACCCCACATGCGAGGTACTACAGAGTAAGTTCCATCCTTTTGTATGTTCGCGTGAACACGCTCATTGATGAAGCGGGACTGATAATCATCAGCGTATTCATCAGGCCAGTCACAGACCAGATAATAATTTAATGCAGGACGGCACTTGGCGCAACCTGTTGAGGTTGTCCACTCCAGTTCCTGCATGACTTCAGGAATTGTTTTCAACTCCTTTGCCTTGATAAGTCTGCGTACATCCGAGTGACCAAGGCTGGTACATCCGCACATGGGTGTTACAGCATTGGGATTGTAAGCGTCCCCCAATGTCAGGGTCATGAGTTGTTCAACAAGCCCGGTGCACGTTCCACATGATGAAGAAGCTTTTGTGTGGGCGCGTACATCATCCAGAGTTGTCAGGCCAAGTTCCGTTATCTTAACTGTGATTTTTGATTTACAAATGCCGTTACAGCCGCAGATTTCCGCATCATCCGGCAAGGCTGCAACGGCTGCCAACGGGTCCAGCGGTTCGCCACCCTGATAGGATTGACCGAAGATAAGCGTTTCCCTCATTTCGGAAATGTCTGTTCCTTTTTTCAACAGATCGAAGAACCAGGGACCATCTGCCGTATCACCGTAAAGCACCGCTCCAATAATTTTGTTGTCCTTGATAACAAGACGTTTGTAGATGCCACCAGAAGCATCGCGAAGGACTATTTCCTCGCGATCATCGCCTTCAGCAAAGTCACCAGCTGAGTACAAATCGATTCCTGTTACCTTGAGCTTTGTCGCCGTAACAGAACCTTTATATTCAGATGTCCCTTCCAGAAGATTATCTGCAATCACCTCAGCCATTTCGTATAGTGGCGCTACCAAACCGTAACACTGGTCACGGTGTTCGACGCATTCTCCAAGAGCAAACACATCAGGATCAGAAGTACGCATGTCGTCTGATACGAGTATGCCGCGATTGGTTTCAATGCCACATGTTTTGGCTAGCTCGGCAGATGGTCTGATACCCACAGCCATGACAACCATTTCACATGGAAGTTTGGTGCCATCATCCAGTACGACCGCATCGACCTTGCCATCCTTGCCAAGAATTTCATGCGTGTTGGCCTTGGTGATGACCTTGATGCCAAGGTCTTCAAAAGCACGTTCCAGGAGAAAGCCAGCTGCCGGATCAAGTTGACGTTCCATCAATGTAGGCATAAGGTGAAGTACCGTTACATCCATGCCCTGCATCTTGAGACCGGCCGCAGCTTCAAGCCCCAAAAGGCCGCCTCCAATCACGACAGCCATGCCTTTAGCCTTTGACACGTCGATCATCTTCTCAACATCATCCAGATCACGATATGTGAGAACGCCTTCCAGTTCGTGGCCAGGCAACGGAATAATGAAAGGATTTGAACCCGTTGCTATGACCAGCTTATCGTAGGAACATTCTATGCCGTTAAAACTGGTGACTACTTTTGCACTTCTATCGATGTTCGAAACACGCGCAGATTTATGCAATTGTATGTTGTTTTCCCCATACCAATCATCATCGTGCGTAATGATGTCTTCGTATTTCTTCTCACCGGAAAGAACCGGTGAAAGCATCAAGCGGTTATAGTTTACGCGAGGCTCTGCATTGAAAATTGTAATTTCATATGCAGAAGAATCCTTTTCTATCAAAGCCTCCAGCATGCGACCAGGCGCCATGCCGTTACCGATGACTACGAGTTTTTGTTTGTCTTTCATTGCGCGGCCTCCATTGCGGTCTCACGTTGTCGTGCAATACGAGCAGCACTTTTTTCTTCAATTGAGCGTAATTGTTCTTCAGTTGGGTTGGCACCCCCTTCATAAGCTTCAAGGAATTCCAGGAGTTCTTCACGATATGCGTAATAATCAGGGTGATTGATCAACTCTTTCCGCGATCTTGGTCTAGGCAAGTCGACTTCCATGATGTTGCCGATTTTCGCATTCGGACCATTGGACATCATCACAACACGGTCTGCGAGCAAAATGGCTTCGTCCACATCATGGGTAACACAGATTGCGGTGACCTGGGTACGCTTCCAAACATCCATCAAAACGTCTTGAAGTTCCCAGCGTGTGAGACTGTCCAGCATACCAAAAGGTTCATCCAACAATAGCAACTTTGGTGACAAGGCAAAGGCTCTTGCTATGCCCACACGTTGCTTCATGCCATTGGAAAGATCTGCAGCAGCCTTGTTCATGCTGTCCGCTAAGCCAACGCGCGATAAGTAATATTCACACACATCACGCTTTTCAGCTGCATTTGCATTTGGGTATACACCGTCCACGCCAAGCGCCACGTTTTCATAGGCTGTAAGCCATGGCAGGAGACTTGGAGCCTGAAAGACTACCGCCCTATCAGGCCCTGCATTTGTAACGTGTTTTCCATCCAAAATAATGGAACCCTTGGTAATTTCATTTAACCCAGCCGCCATCGTCAGTGCTGTTGATTTTCCGCAACCTGAATGGCCGATAAGCGTGATGAACTCACCCTTTTTCATTTTCAATTCAACATCTTCAAGAACAGTCAGAGGCCCCTTTGGCGTTGGATATACTTTTGTCAGTTTGGAGAACTCAAGATAACGATCATCTTTCATGGAAGTGGAAGCTTCTACATATGCTTCCGGTAATTTTACTTCCTGGAAGAAAGGTATTACATCTGGAAGTGTAAATTCATCTTCTGTTTCCGCTCCACGCTCACTTCCAATATCCATTAGGTAACGCGTTACTTCAGAGCGAAGGCGAATGAATTCTTCATTTGAGTTCATTGCAGCACGATCCCTTGGACGTGCAAGATTGACCTTGAACTCAGGCCCCAATGTTGCGTTTGGCCCAGGCGTTAGAGGTATAATCCTGTCGGCAAGCAAAATGGCTTCATCAACATCATTTGTTATGAGGATAATTGTTTTCTTTTCCTTTTCAGAAATATCGGCAAACTCATCCTGAAGTTTGGAACGCGTAAGAGCATCAAGAGCCGAAAGCGGTTCATCGAGCAGCAAAACCTCGGGTTGCATGGCAAGCGCACGGGCAACAGCTACACGCTGGCGCATTCCCCCTGAAAGTTCCGCAGGCTTTCGGTCTTTTGCATGATCCAACCCAACCATTTCAATGTATTTGTCCGCAATCTGCAAGCGCTCACTCTTTGGTTTTGACTTGAAGACTTCTTCAACAGAAAGAAGTACATTGCCCAATACCGTTAGCCATGGAAGCAACGAGTATGACTGGAATACAACCCCACGCTCCGGGCCAGGCTCTGTTACTTCCTTTCCCTTGAATATAACCCCACCAGTATCAGGCTTGATAAGACCTGCCAGAGCAGAAATCAGTGTCGTCTTGCCGGAACCAGAAAAGCCTACAATTGCAATAAACTCGCCCTCTTCGACTTTCAGATTAATATCATCCAAAACCTGAA
>CALFBU010000297.1 GCA_937951455.1 uncultured Rhizobiaceae group bacterium | reverse complement strand
AGCCAAAGCAGACTGAACATCCCTTACCAGTGATGATTGCGCCGCAATGGAAGTGCTTCTAGCAGGATTTGCTGTTGGAACAGGAATATTCTTAACACTGATGCGCTGCGTTAAGACACTACGCGTAATTGTGTTTGGCTGACTGACCTTTGCAATCTCTTCATCGTAGTTTTGAGAAAGACTATCTTGTTGCTTGGCTGTTGACCAAATTGGATCTGGATGTGAGCCTTGTTGCGAATACAGAGCGTTGCCAGCTATGAGAGCAAAGCCAAGTCCAAAAACTACTAAACCTGCTGTACTACCAGGTCGTTCGATCATCATGCGAAGAACCATGATTGAAGATTGTTTTAACATTTGCATATTGTTACCCCGTCTTGCGTACAGTTGAATTCGTTTCCAGTTTTCTAAAGAGATTGGGTTCTCTTGCTTCATTCAAGAAAACGATAGCCTCATTAGGATCGGCTGGAATTGGAATGGATTTTTCATTTGAAATTGGAAGCTCAACACATACCGTTGTGCCCGAACCTTGCTTGCTTTGAAATGACACTTGGCCATCATGAAGCTTTACGAGACCAAATACGATTGATAAGCCCAACCCCGTGCCCTCAAATCGCTTGGTAGTGCTTTGTTCCGCTTGAAAGAAAGAACTGCCTAGTTTTTGGAGCGTTTCCTGCTTCATTCCAAGGCCGCTGTCGATGACTTTCAGATTTATTTTGCGTCTGTTACGCTCAAGTACTACGGTAACCGTATCACCTCGATTAGAAAACTTAACAGCGTTTGCTATGAGATTAATCAGAATTTGCTGTATGGCTCTTGGATCAGCCGTAATGTTTGGTAGGTTTTCCTTAGCCTGAATAGCTATCGAAACCCCAGCTTCATTTGCGATTGGCGCCAAAAGCTTTTTAGATGCTAGCACCGAGTCTTCGAGGTTGATGACTTCGGGAATGATTTGGAACTTTCCTGCCTCAATTTTAGAAATATCTAGAATATCATTTATAATCTTCAACAAATGATTGGCTGACTGATTAACCAGCCCAGCATATTCAGTTTTCTTTTCATCTGAAATAATAACGGCAGCTTCGCCCATCAACATTTGCGAGAAACCGATGATGGCGTTCAATGGCGTTCTTAATTCATGGCTCATGTGAGACAAAAACAGGCTTTTAGTGCTGCTTAAATTTTGCGCGCTCTCAACGTCCAATTTGGCTTGATCCTGACGCTTTGCTTCGTCGGATACGTCACGGACCAAAGTCAGGAATACGGTTTCACTATTGTGAGGGTAAGTTGATATACGCGCTTCAAAATGACTGACTTCAAGATTGCCATTAGCGCCAGCAAACTGGCCTCTAAACGTTACAGTTTGATTTTTGCCAGTCATGCTGCAGTCTGAAAACGCCTTTAGAACATCCAGTTTATCTTGAGGATTAATCTCGTCTAGAAAGCCTTTCTTCTGAGGGCTATTTGCATCCAGACAGAACATTTCATTGGTCTTATCTGAAATCCAAAGGGCATTCCCGTTCGAATCATGAAGTGAAACACTGTCCGGCATGCTCTGTAAAAGCGTTGCCGTATCTTTTGACAAAAATTCATTAGACGCTTCGGCCACAGGTTGCACCTGTGTTTGAAGACCGACGGCATTGGTCAGTTTGCCAAATGATTTTTTAAAAGCGTTACTCAAAACATTACTCGCCATTTATGGTTACCAAGATTGGTTACATAACGTATTTAATGGAATCCTAATGAAGCCAATTTCATCGTTAAAAACGTTACAAGAAGGCCTTTTTTGAAGGGGTTTCTGAACTCATGGTAAACAAGGTCTTTACAAAAACAGGGTAAACGCAATCTGTAAAATTTGAATCAAATTCACTGTCTGTCCTAAAATGGGACTTAAACCTTCCATGCTAAACATGCTTGCAGAACAAAAAACAGGTGGGTACATGTTTAGACTAATCATAGCACTTGGAGTGGCAGGTGTATTACTGCCAGCAGAAACTGTCACGGGTTCAACATCCAGAACCGTCGACGAAACGCCACAAGTTTCAACTTACGAAGCTTTCAGTGCTGCACACTCACTTTATTCCGATATCACTTCATTTTGCGAAAGAAATGAAGAAACCTGCCAAACAGGTAAAGCACTAGCTTCAAACGCTGCTCAAAAAATTCAAAGCGGTTTGCAGCAACTAACATCACCCGACAATTCCAGCGAAAGCGTTTCTAATATAGATGTGACGCATACTGGCGCAATTCAAAAATAAGGTACCAATCCAATTGCAATCACCCTATATAGTATAAAAAATATCAAAGGGTGCTGGCAATCATGGACATTGACGAAATCATTGAGAATTTTCAGTTTTTAGATGATTGGGATGATCGCTATAAATATCTCATTGAACTCGGCAGCGCACTACCTGAATTTCCTGTAGAACAGCAAACGCCAGAAAATAAGGTTCAAGGATGTGTAAGCCAGGTTTGGGTAATCTATGAAAAAACTTCCGACGCAGATCCGGTTTTAAAATTTAAGGGCGGATCAGATGCACACATCGTAAGTGGTCTTGTTGCGATCACATTAGCTATTTTCTCAGATAAGAAAGCTTCTGAAATTATAGAGACAGATGAAATGAAGATCTTCAATTCAATCGACCTCTCAGAGCATATAACCCCGCAACGTTCTAACGGTCTTCGTTCACTTGTTGAACGCATTAAGTTGCACGCTCAACAAGCTTTAGCATCCTAGTTCAAGATTGCGCATTGAGTTCTGGACGATAGTCAGCGCAACCCCAACTGTGGTTTTTTCTACTCGACTGATTTTCATAGCCAGCAATCCCATAATGTCTTGCCAGTAACGACAAAGCTGTCTTTAGCATTAGTTTTGCTGATCTTGGCGGCCACCGTCGTTCTCGCTCTACATGCTCAAGCCCTTTCAGGAAACAACAAATATCAATTGTCACCCCTGAAAGTTCCGGGCCCAGTTTATCAATTGCCATGCCAACGCGTTTGCGAGCATCAATCGCGAAATCCGCGATGTCATTTGCATTTGAAAAGCCTGAACGCGCTGCAGTGCCAACAGACCCCTGTAGGCTTGCAGAAATCTTAGGCTGCAATTGGCCCCGCTCAAAATCTTTTCTCAAACGTTCGCCAGCCTGAAATTCTTCCATCGATATATAGGTTGTGCCTGCTTTTGTTTTACGTGAGAAAAGTCTCATCAAAGGAGATTCATTTGTGTTCACTTGAACTTTGTGATGCGAGTTATTGATGACGACATGCGTGGTTTTCAATTTGTTTTCTGACGTTGCCAATAGTGCATCCGGGTTTAACGATTGTTTTAAAAGATATGTGCCAGCTTCTGTTGTTTTCAGCACTTTATTTGTAACCGCTAGCAAGTTTTGTTTCTTTGCACCCATCACCAATTCAGAGGAAAAGCGAAATATGTTGTCGCCCAGTTCCACACAGTAAGTTTCATTTTGTTTTGAATATGTGCACCCGCACTTCGTGCGTTTGGATAAAACCTTAAGCAGCCGGATTGTATGTCGATAGTCATCTCCGCGTTGATTACTTTTCACGACGCCCTCCAGTCGAAGGTACATATGAAGCAAGCTTCAACACTGTAGTAATAGTATCTTCGAGTTCCAAAATTCTGTCATCAAACGCGGGGCTGTCACGCAAATCTTCAATTAGTCGGCAAGCATATCCAATCGTGGTTCGGTCTTTGTTATAAATACGCGAGACTTTAGCCAGCGAAAACGAAAGTGCAGTATGCATTAAATAAATAGATATCTGTCTGGCACGTGTTGCCTTGGCATTGCCCCTATCATTCCTGAGTAATCTTTCAGAGGGCAATTCAAAAGCAGATGCCACCATTTGATTTACAAATGTAGCGAGTAATTTCTCACCGGGTAATTCAAGTGACGCTATACCTATATTTTGATTACCATGCATCACTTTCAAATGGGTTTTATTAATCGTGTCTAACTCCTGAAAAAATCTTTCTCCTTTATCCTGATGAACCGAAATCCGGCATGATCCTGATATACTCATATAAATACCCTCCGTAATATGAATTTATTCCTATTATTAGAGTAAATCAATAACATTGGGGATAAATATTCTATCCAATTATTTGTATAGTTCTTTTTTTTTGTAACCAAAACAATCGGTTAAACGATTTAACCAGATCGCCATAAATCAAATCTTTCCCCCACAAACCCAAGCAGTCGCAAGATATATGCTTATGAAACTGTCTTGATAAGGAATGTCATTGTTTTCTCAATCTGTTTTAGACAAAATTAAAGCCTCTGCAGTGGCCAATGCTTCCATAAGAAGTTCTTCAAACCAAAGCAACTCATGTTTATCCGATCAAGTTTTTCAGTTGATTGGCTATAAGTGCCATGTAGAAAAACTGGAGCATATGGAGTTGGTATCGAAACTGATTTTGGAAGTGACTGAACATATTCAAGGTGAGCAGCAAAAGGCCAGACAAGGTTCAAGTCTGTATAATTTTAACCGTCATATTTCTCTGCATGATTTATCCAATCGCCTACAAAAAAAGCGCGAAAAACTGATTTCCGCGCTTTAAAATAAGTATGTTAAAAAATTTAAATCTTCTTTTTAATTTTCTGGCCAGGTTTTCTTCCCAAACCCATATCACGCGCCAGCTTTGAGCGGGCTTTAGCGTAGTTTGGTGCAACCATTGGATAATCCAGTGGCAAACCCCACTTCTCGCGATACTCTTCTGGTGAAATATCATAATGACTGCGCAAATGACGTTTTAGTGATTTGAACTTTTTACCATCTTCGAGACAAATCAAGTAATCGTCAGTCATGGACTTTTTGATTGGCACAGCCGGTCTGTTATTGCTGATACCGCCAGTTGTTCTGTTCTTACTTGCTTTTGTTAGTGCGTCGTAAACATCACCGATCAGAGCTGGAAGATCCGCAGCTGAAACTGAATTATTACCTACATACGCAGCAACAACCTCTGATGCCAGTTCTAGTACTGCATCGTAATTATCAGAATTATTCTCTGATGTGTTTGTTATATTTTCCACCTTAACTCTCCAATTCTAATGAAAAACGTTTCAATCTTGCACAGAGCCCGTATTTTCAAAATACAAATTGCAACCATGTAAGCTTTTGATATTAATCAATCTATTTTTGCTCTTATAATTTTTTGAACTCATTACTAAACAAAAATATGCCTTTTATTCAAAAACTAATTTTCAATACTGTAGTAATTAGGCGATTACATGATGTCAAGTTTTATTAAAGTGCCATTAGTTTTACTAACCTCTATGCTTAATTGATTGTTGATCTACGTATTGAAACCAACAATGAATGTATCAATATGTAAGGTTCAAAGACTGTAAAAACTCAAACAGACAAGACAAATAAAAATTCTCAAAAGAAGTGAAGTGACCAATGCCAAAAATATCCAAGACAGACGCCGAATGGCGAGAAATACTGACGCCAGAACAATATCACGTCACACGCAAACATGGTACAGAGCGCGCCTTTACAGGCCCTCATCAAGAAGAACATCGTGATGGCACTTTTACTTGTGTGTGTTGTGGGAATGACCTCTTTCGAACTGCAGCAAAGTTTGACTCAAAAACAGGCTGGCCAAGCTTTTACGAGCCTATGGAAGAAAATTCCGTTACAGAGCATAAAGATCGCTCATTTTTTATGACTCGTATAGAAGTACGATGTAAAGATTGCGATGCGCATCTTGGACATGTGTTCAACGATGGACCGCAACCAACTGGATTAAGATATTGCATGAATGGTCATGCGCTTAATTTTGATCCCGATAAAATTTAAGCATTGGTATAATTAATATGACAATTCGTTTTCCGGCCCTCAAAGGCGCGCCTGTTACCAATAAAAAACAACACGAGACTAACTTCCATGGCGTTTCTCTCAAGGATGATTATTTCTGGCTGAGGGCAGAAAACTGGCAAGAAGCCATGCGCGAACCTGACAAGCTTCCAGAAGATATCAAGTCATACCTCAACGCAGAGAATGATTATTATGAAACTGCGATGGCTGACACAAAAGGCTTGCAGGAAACATTGATTGCAGAAATGCGCGGCAGGATAAAAGAAGACGATAATTCGGTTCCGGTTAAAGACGGGCCTTTTGCGTATTCATGGAAGTATATTGAAGGTGGTGAACATCCAATACGCATTCGCACACCACGCGATGGCGGTGAAGAGCAAGTTCTTCTGGATGTAAACAAGGAAGCTGAAGGCAAGGAATACTTCGAAATCGGCTTTGTTGACGAAGACCCCAGCCACTCTATTCTGGCGTGGAGCCGTGATACATCAGGTGCAGAATATTATTCGCTCACTTTTAGAGACCTTGATACCGGCATAGACCGCGATGTTGAGATCAAAGATGTAGGCTCGGCCACCTGGGCAAATGAGACTACACTTTTTTATTCCCGTGTTGATGAAAACCATCGCCCTTCAAAAATCTATCGTCACACCTTGGGCTCATCGCCTGATGAAGACGTCCTTGTATACGAAGAACAAGACCCAAGGTTTTATTGTGGTGTCGGCAAAACGCGATCAGATGCCTACGTCATTTTATCTGCCGGCATGAATGACCAAGATGAACTCCGTATTATTCCGACTGATAACATCGAAGCAGACCCCGTTATCATTCAAGAACGCCAAGACGAACTTGAATATTCTCTTGAACATCAAGGAAATCGCTTTCTTATTCATACCAATGCTGGCGGGGCGGTAGATTTTAAAGTTGTGGAAACCCCAGTCGACAAACCTGCCATGGAAAACTGGAAAGACTTCATTCCATCCAAGGAAGGTCGCATGATTATTTCGTGCAGTGCTTATAAAGACTGGGTAATCTGGATGGAGCGTGAGAACGCCCTGCCCCGCATCTGCTTTATGGGTAAAGATGGCAAGGTCAATAAAATTTCTATGAAGGAAGAAGCCTATGCCTTGGGCGTTTCTCCCAGCCCCGAATTCGATACCAATTTATTTCGTTTCAACTACTCATCGCCCACAACACCGTCGCAAGTCTTTGACTATGATCTTGAAACAGGTGAACGCACTTTTCTAAAAGAAGCCGAAATACCTTCCGGGCATAATAGTGAAAATTATATTGCAAGACGCATTCACGTGAAAAGCCATGATGGTGCGCAAGTGCCTGTGACCATTCTTCATCATAAAGACACAGCCATAGACGGTTCTGCGCCATGCCTTTTATATGGCTACGGTTCTTATGGCATGTCTATGCCTGCAGGCTTTAGCGCCAATCGCTTATCACTTGTCGATCGCGGATTCATTTATGCGGTGGCGCATGTGCGCGGTGGCGAAGAAAAAGGCCGCCAGTGGTATGAAGATGCCAAGTTTGGCAAGAAAGTAAATTCATTCCATGATTTCATTGCAGCAGGTGAAGAACTTATCAAACTTGATTTCACGTCTAAAGGAAACATCGTCATCATGGGTGGATCCGCAGGCGGTCTGTTAGTCGGTGCTACGGTTAATATGGCGCCAGATTTATTTGCAGGCGTGATTGCCGACGTGCCTTTCGTCGATGTGCTTAATACCATTCTTGACGATAGTTTGCCGCTAACGCCTGGTGAATGGTCACAATGGGGAAATCCTATTGAAAGCAAGCAAGCTTTTGATGATATTGCAAGCTACTCACCTTACGATAAGGTTGAGAAAAAAGACTCTCCAGCCATGCTCGTGACAGGCGGCGTATCTGATCCTCGCGTTACCTATTGGGAGCCTGCAAAATGGGTTGCCAAGCTGCGTGAGTATAAAACAGATGATAATATCCTGCTTCTACGCACCAATATGTCGTCTGGCCACTTCGGAAAATCTGGTCGTTTCGCAGCCTTGGAAGATGCAGCGCGCTCATATGCTTTTGCTCTAAAAGCAGTCGGAAAAGCCTAATTCGAAGGAACGGCAGGAATTGCCTTTAAATATGCAGCGATGGCTTCCAAATCCGATTTTGGAAGCTTCGCCATATTTTGCTGAACATCGACCATCGTGCCGCCAACGGAATCATACTCCGGTGTAAAACCTGACTCCAGATAATAAACAATATCTTCCTGAGACCAGCTACCTATTCCGGTTTCATGGGGCGTGATGTTAGGAATTTTACCTGGACCTTCAGGTGCTGCTGCGCCAGCTAACCATTTTGTATGATCCATGCCACCATACCCAAAGGCTTGTCTTGGTGTGTGGCACTCGCCGCAATGCCCCAATGTCTCGACTAGATATTGTCCTCGCTGTAAGAAATTATCCTTCTCTCCCACCCTCACCTTTTGCTGAGTGTCAGCGTAGACCAATTTCCAAAGACCGATGCCTCTGGAAATATTAAAGGGAAATGATAATTCATGTGGTTTGTTTTGTGTTTGAATTGGCTCTAGCGTTTGAAGATAAGTCCATAAATGCTTTACATCTTGGTACGACATTGATGCGTAAGATGTATAAGGAAACGCTGGATAATAATGCTTTCCTTTAGGGCTAGTGCCATGAAGCATAGCATTTGCAAAGTCTTCAACAGACCATTTGCCTATTCCGTATTGAGGATCTGGAGAGATGTTGGGAACATTGAAAATACCTACTGGTGTAACAAGGGCGTGGTCGCCACCAAGTTTTAGTTTGTCTTCACCCTTAGCATCTTTTTTGGCGTGGCAGGAGGCACAGCCCCCAGCCCAAAAAATTTGCTCTCCAAGCGCAATATCGCCTGGTTTAGCAATCCATGTTCTTACACTATCATCAATTGTTTGGGGGATTGTCATCCCCCAAAATAATGCAAAGGAAAATAAAGCGAAAGCAAAACCCAGTTTAACTAATCGCTTCATTTTTCCCCCAGCTTAGTTCTTTTTAACGCGGTAAGCTTTATGGCACACGCCACAATTTTGACCAACCTCGCCAACGAGTACGCCTAATGCTTCTACACTTTCTGGCGCAGCAGCAGTTACTTTAACCAGTGAAGCTTCAAAAGCAGCTTGTTTTTCTTCAAACCCTGCACGGTCTGTAAATATTTTAGGGCTTGCTTCTGTGTCGCCACCGGTTTCCGTACCAGCAGGAAACAGTGTTTCATAACCATCTGCGGCATCTTTCATTGCAACAAAAGCGGCAAGTGCTGCTTCACCATCAAATTCAGTCTCACCCTTAGCCATTTTGCCAACGATGCCCATTGATTTTCCAACAATCTTCATTTTTGCTTGTCGGTCTTCGATAGGATCAGCGTGAGCTGATGAAACTGCAAATAATGCAATTGATGTGATAATTGAAGTTCTAAGTATTCTGTTGAACACGTCTCTCTCCCTATAGTTCGTAAAACGCTAACACAGCGAATTAAGTTGTCCAGTAAACAGACTGTCAACATAGCATGAACAAAAAAAGCCCCGTAACTATCACGAGGCTTTTAATTGAAAGTCTTATATATGAATTAGCTTGTCGCGCCTTCATACATTTCCAGCACATAATCCCAATTGATCATGTTATCAACAAATGCCTCCAGGTACTTTGGACGCGCATTGCGGTAGTCGATGTAATATGAATGCTCCCAAACATCACAACCCAGAATTGGCGATGCGCCATGAATGAGCGGGTTTTCACCATTTGGTGTTTTCATGATTTCAAGCTTGCCGTCTTTAACAGCAACCCGGCACCAGCCTGAACCGAATTGACCAGCACCTGCCGCCATGAAGTCTGATTTGAATTTGTCATAACCGCCAAGATCGCTGTCAAAAGCTGCCTGAAGTGCGCCTGGCAATTTATTGCCGCCACCATCTTTTTTCATCCAGCTCCAGAAATGAATGTGGTTATAATGTTGCGCTGCGTTATTGAAGAGTCCAGCATTTGAACCGTGACTTTCGCGAACGATATCTTCAAGGCTTTTATCAGACATGCCAGCTTCTTCAGCCAGTTTATTACCGTTGTCTACGTAAGCCTTGTGGTGTTTATCATGGTGAAACTCCAATGTTTCAGCAGACATATACGGGTCCAACGCATCATATGCGTAGGGTAGTTCAGGAAGTTCGAAAGCCATTTTATTACTCCAAATTTTATATACTGGTTCGTATAATGGATAATTAGGACTTTCGTTCCACTTTGCCAATGGGTAGACTTCAGTAAATGATAATTATTTGGGAACTGCAAAATGTATAAAGCTTATGTCTTCGATGCTTACGGCACCTTGTTTGATGTTCATTCTGCAGTTTCGAGACATTTCGATATCGTGGGAGAGAATCCTGCCCGTGTATCAGAAGTTTGGCGTAACAAACAGTTGGAATATACTTGGGTTCGCACAACCATGAATCGGTACAAGGATTTCTGGGACCTCACTTCACAAGCCTTGGACTTTGCACTCGCAGCCACGCCCGGCAGTAATCCGGACTGCAAACAGGTTTTGATGGATGCCTATCTTTCACTCGATTGTTATTCTGAAGTGCCGTCTGTTTTAAAAAAACTAAAAGAGCAAGGTTACAAGACAGCCATACTCTCAAACGGCTCACCCAAAATGCTTTCATCCGCAGTTGACCATGCAGGCTTAAGCGATTTACTGGATGATCAGTTTTCGATTGATGACATACAAATCTTCAAGGCAGATCCTGCTACTTATCAGATGGTCATCGATAAATATGTCATGCAGCCTGAACAAGTTGCATTTCAATCCTCAAACCGTTGGGATATTGCGGGTGCTACAGCTTTTGGGTTTTCATGCAATTGGGTAAATCGAACAACCCAGCCTGATGAATATTTGGACTTGGCACCTTTGAAAACGATTTCTGATCTCAATGGATTGCTGGATTAGTCCATCAGCCTAATCGTGAGCTTTCGATTTCGCAGTTGCCACGATTTCCTGCTTTTTCTGATTTTCTCTTTGGATGGTATAAATCGATGCTGAAATAATAATCATCGCGCCAAACCATGTCCAAAAATCCGGAAGAGTTTCGAATAATAACCATCCGAACAAAACTGCATAAATCAAGCGCACATAATCCAGCGAAGCCATTACGGATGCTTCACCGTATTTATAGGCGGTAATATTCAACATCTGAGCGATGTAAGAAATGATGCCCATCGCGATCAAAAGCGCCCATTCATAAGGGGTTGGCCAAATCCAAAACCACATTCCGGGAATGGCAACTGCTAAACCAACGCCTAGCGCTTGATAGGTAAGGATGGATATGGTTGATTCCGTGCGCGTCAAAATGCGAATAACCACCATCACAGTGCCAGCCCCAGCAGAGCCAATCAGGGCATAAACGCCGTAAATGGTGAACCCTTCGAATCCAGGTCTCAAGACGATCAGGACGCCAATGAACCCAATGATGACGGCGAACCATCTTCTTATCCCTATCACCTCATTTAAAAAGAATATCGCGCAGATGGTGACAAAAAAGCTTTTGGCAAAACCGATAGCCGTTGCATCTGCCAAGGGCATGTTGACGACGGCTGTAAAGCCAAAACCCATGGCAACCAAAGCCAGAAATATTCTTAAAAGCTGTAATCCGAAGTTATTTGTTTTCAAACTTCCAGGGAAATTACTCAAAATTGTTGGCGCAACGATCAAAGCCATAACGGCCTGACGAACTAACAAAATCTGGAATACATCTAGCCGCTCACCAACAAGTTTTATCAGGGCAACCATAGTCCCAAATCCGGCTGCCGCAAACATGAGGATAATGCCGCCCTTAACATTATTGGGTAGCGCATTAAAGCTCGTCTTGATTGTATCAATACTCATGGATGTGTCCGACTCATCACTTGAGTTTATCGACACCCATGCAAAATTGACACTAGATAATTGAATTGAATATTAGGCTCGACTGTGCGGTTTCAGGTACCTATATGCTATATATGTAAAATTACACTCCACCTTGGCTGAGGATCTTATGAATAAAGTAGCACATGTAAAGTTCGGGATGGGCGCAGCAGCGCTTCGCAAAGAAGACAATGCTTTCATTACAGGCAAGGGTTGTTACACAGACGACAAGACCGAAGAGGGTATTTTATACGGTTACGTACTTCGCTCACCAGCTGCGCATGCAACCTTCAAAATAGAGGATACGTCGGAAGCCCTTGCCCATCCAGGTGTTCACGCAGTTCTGACCGCAGAAGATGTTGCAGACTTGAAACCTCTTCAAAACATAGTGCCCATCAAACAGCCTGACGGGAGCATGAATGCAAATCGCGATATTCCAATTTTGTGCAAAGACACAGTTCGCCATGTTGGTGATGCGATTTGTTTTATCGTGGCGGATAGCGTTGCAATCGCAAAAGATGCAGCGGAATTAATTGAAATAGATTTCGACATTCTGCCTGCTGCAACCGATACAGAAAAAGCACTCGAAGAGGGTTCAGCACTCGTATACGAAGACGGCGATAAAAATCTTGCCTTTACGCATTTCATGGGAGATCGCGAAGCAACGGACAAGGCTTTTGCCGAGGCAGATCATGTAACCGAAATAGAGCTCATTAATAATCGTCTTATTTCAAACTACATGGAAACCAGAGCGGTTCAGGCAAACTGGGATGAAGAAGCAGGCCGCTTTGATGTGACCGTCGGTTCTCAAGGCGTATTCGGACAACGGCGTGTCTTGGCTGCCTGCATGGGTTTGGAGCTTGAGCAAATTCATGTCATGACCCCTGATGTTGGCGGTGGTTTTGGCACCAAGGTTTTTGTCTATCGCGAGTATCCGCTTTGCATGGTTGCTGCAAAAAAACTTGGTCGCCCCGTTAAATGGACGAGTGACAGAAGTGAACATTTTGTCAGCGATGCGCATGGTCGTGATAACGTTGTCACTGCAAAAATGGCGATGGATAAAGACGGTAAATTTTCGGCGATTGATATAGATCTCATTGCAGCCATGGGCGCATATCTTCATGCTTATGGCCCCTTCATACCCTATCTCGGCATCACGATGACAACAGGCCTTTATGATATTCCAACAATGGCAGCTTTAACGCGCGGTAGTTATACGCATACGGTGCCAACTGACGCCTATCGCGGCGCGGGCAGACCGGAAGCTGCTTATGTGCTCGAACGTTTGGTGGACCAATGTGCGCGTGAGTTAAACCTGACGCCAGACGAAATTCGCAAACGCAATCTCATTACACCAGAGCAATTACCTTACACCACACCTGCTGGACGAATGTATGACACAGGCGAATATGAAGAACACATGAAACTTGCAATGCAAAATGCTGATTGGGATGGTTTTTCTGAGAGAAATGAAAAAGCAAAACTACAAGGCAAAATTCGTGGCATCGGAATGTCGACTTACATCGAGGCTTGCGCCTTTGCCGGTTCCGAACCTGCTTTCATAGACCTAAAAGATGACGGTACATTTGATCTGAGAATTGGCACACAGTCCAATGGTCAGGGTCATGCAACGGCCTACGCGCAATTGGCAGCGGAAAAACTTGGCATTGATTATGAGAAAATCCAACTACGCCAAGGTGACACCGATGAATTGGAAAATGGTGGTGGTACAGGTGGCTCTCGCTCAGTCCCATTAGGTGGCGTATCCGTCGTTCGTGCCAGTGAACAGTTGGCCGAGAAAATCAAAAATATCGCCGCAGATGAGTTGGAAGCTTCAAGTGCAGATATCGAACTTGATAATGGCGAAGCGCGCATTGTTGGCACGGACCGCAGCATATCGTTTGCGGACATTGCTCAGGCGGCAAAAGATGATGCGGACCTGACTGGCGAAGGCGAGTTTCAACAAGAAGAAGCCACCTACCCTAATGGCACGCATATTTGTGAAGTTGAAATAGACCCCAATACTGGTGTCACAGAAATCGTAAAATATACTGTCGTGGATGATTTTGGCGTCACCGTGAATCCAATTCTGCTGGCAGGGCAAGTGCACGGCGGCATCGTACAAAGCATTGGTCAGTGCCTGAATGAAAATGTCGTTTATGACGAAGAAGGCCAACTTTTGACGGCGTCTTTTATGGACTACGGCATGCCAAGGGCAGACAATGTTCCAGGCTTTGATTTTTCAACCCGTAACGTGCCCTCTACAACCAATGCGCTAGGCATTAAGGGCGCAGGTGAGGCCGGCACGATCGGCGCTACGCCTGCGGTGATGAATGCGATTGTTGAGGCCTTATATCGTGAATATAATATTGACCATATCGATATGCCGGTCACACCAGCAAAGCTTTGGTCTGTTATCAATCAGGCTTCTTAACCCACTTGCTTTGTAAATAATATCTGTCTAAGACAAGACTTAACTCATGGAAGTGCCTGCTTGATGCAGGCTGAGACTCGAGCAGGATTTTTTAAACAATCATAGCTCCTGAATTCTTTGAACCTGATCTGGATTGTACCAGCGTAGGGAATGGGTGATGATGATTATCCCCCATAATTTATGAATTGGAGTGTTCTTTGCAGAAAGACGCAACACTAAATTTGCTGGATAATGCGCTTGAAACCATCGATGTTTTAAGACGCGATGGGGCGCGTATTCATTCCATCACCAATACAGTTGCGCAGAACTTTACTGCAAACGTTTTACTTGCCTGCAACACCAAACCTTCCATGACTGTAAATCCGGATGAAGTGCAAGCCTTTACCTCGCGCGCTGATGCCTTGCACCTTAATCTTGGCACTTTGGACAAGGAGCGGGTTTCTGCAATCAAGAAAGCACTTGATGTGGCCAATACACGCTCAATTCCTGTTTTGCTTGATCCTGTTATGGCACATGTCTCCCCCTTACGAGCAGAATTTGCTGGTGTAATTATGGACCGCGCAAGCATCATTCGGGGTAATATCCATGAAATTAAAACACTGGGTATTCAAGAAGATGCAACGTCATGCATTGTTATGACCGGAGAAGAGGATCAGATTATGCATCGCGGGCATTCATTTGCCGTGCATAATGGACATCCGATCATGGCTAAAGTCATTGCTACCGGGTGCGCCTTGGGTGGATTAATTACGGCATTGTCTTCCAAGACTGAAAATCCATCCTCAGCAAGCATCGCAGGGCTGATCTGGTTTGGAATAGCAGGGGAAATCGCCGCGACGAAATCGCAATCACCAGGCAGTTTCGTTCCCTATTTCATCGATGCGCTTTATGAAACATCGATAGACATTTTAAGAGAAAAAGCGAAACTGTCATGAACAAGGTTGATGTAAGTCTTTATGGGATTGTTGACCCCAATCGCAGCAAGGGGCGTTCTTTGGCAGCACTTGCAAAAATATCTGCGGAAAATGGCGCGACCCTTATTCAATATCGTGACAAACAAAACAATATCCGCAAGATGATAGAAAATGCCAAAACAATAAAGAAAGCGCTTCTTGAAACGAGTGTTCCCTTTATTGTTAACGACCGTGTTGATATTGCACTGGCAAGCGATGCTGATGGCGTTCATTTGGGACAAGAGGACATGAGGGCAGAAGACGCGCGTCAGCTTTTGGGTGACAAAGCGATCATTGGTCTTTCCATCAAAACCATTGCCCAAGCGAAAAATGCGCCTATTGAGTTTCTTGATTATGCCTTTGTTGGTGGTGTGTTTGATACGCAATCCAAAGATAATAAAACATCTGTCGGTATTGATGGTTGGGTTGAGATTGCCAATATATTGAAAACCCGTGCTCCAAAAATGCCTGTTGGTGCTATCGCAGGCATTGATGAACATAACATCGGCTCACTGTTCGAAGCAGGTTGTGACGGGGTTGCCATGATCTCAGCACTTTACATGGCCGACGATGTTGCTATGGCAACAAAAAAGCTCGCCAATATAATCCATGAGGTAAGACCATGAAAAACATTCCAATTGGCTTAACGATTGCAGGATCAGACTCAGGCGGTGGGGCTGGCATACAAGCTGATCTAAAATCCTTTTCTGCAAATCGTGTCTATGGTGCCAGTGTTATCACTGCGCTTACCGCACAAAATACCATTGGCGTCACAGGCGTTCATGACGTGCCTGCAGAATTCATCACCGCTCAAATGGATGCGGTATTTTCAGATTTGGAAGTGGATGCAGTGAAAATCGGCATGCTATCGCAAGTCGCCGTGATAGAAGCAGTTGCAGCTGGCCTTAAAAAACACAAAGCAAGAAATATCGTTTTTGACCCGGTGATGGTAACAACTTCTGGCGACTCATTGCTGGCGGAAGATGCAGTGGAAGCCATCCAAACCATTCTCATGCCAATGTCAGATTTGCTAACGCCAAATCTTTATGAAGCAGCAAAACTAACCAAACAACCACTCGCAACCTCTAATGACGAGATGGTTAAGCAAGCTGATCATTTGCTGGAAGCAGGTGCAAAGGCTGTTTTAATTAAAGGCGGTCATAGCGAAGATAACACTTGCGCCGATTTGTATAAATCATCCTCACAAGAAACCTGGCTTACTGCGGAACGCATTCATACGGAAAATACGCATGGTACGGGTTGCTCGCTATCCTCAGCAATTGCTGCCAATTTGGCTCACGGCATGGGCATGGTTGAAGCACTTGAAAAAGCCAAGCAATGGCTGACTGGCGCAATTGCAAACTCTGATCAACTCGACATAGGCAAGGGCTCAGGTCCTGTGCATCACTTTCACAATCTTTGGAAATAATACAGTGGCTAGAAACAAAACAACCCGCCGTAGCGCTTTAAGTCTTATTGCAGGCTCGGCAACGCTACCTGCGCTTGCAACGCCAGCGCTTTCGCAATCGTCAATAGAATGGCGAATGGTGACTTCCTGGCCAAAAAACTTGCCAGGCCCAGGCATTACCGCACAGAGACTTGCCGATAAAATCACGTCTCTTTCGAACGGACGTTTAAATTTAAAACTCTACGCAGCCGGTGAAATTGTACCAGGACTTGGAACTTTTGATGCTGTCGCCAATGGTGTAGCACAAATGGCCCATACCGCCCCACTTTTCTGGTCTGGAAAATTTCCAGCTGCGCCAATTTTTACAGCAGCGCCCTTTGGCCTTACGCCGATTGAACACATTACCTGGATCAATCACGGCGGCGGGCAAGCCTTCTGGGACAAGCTGTATGAGCCAGCTGGCATCAAGCCTTTTATGGCTGGTAATACTGGCTATCAAATGGGTGGATGGTATAAAAAACCGGTAAATACGCTTTCAGACTTAAAGGGATTGAAAATCAGAATGCCTGGTCTTGGTGGCGCGGTTATGACCAAACTCGGCGCATTACCAGTTGCGCTTCCACCGTCAGAAATCTTCACCAGCCTCAAAACAGGTGTGATCGATGCAACGGAATTTCTCGGCCCCTTCAGTGATGCGGCCATGGGTTTTCACAAGGCAGCAAAATATTATTATTCACCAGGCTTTCATGAACCCAATGGCACGGGCGAAGCGCTTGTTTCAAAATCTGCCTTTGATGCGCTGCCTAAAGACCTGCAGCAAATTGTAGAGATTGCTTGTGCAGCAGAGAACATTTTTTCTCTCGGTGAATCTGAATGGAATAATGCCGCAAGCCTTAAGTCTCTCGTTGATAAAGAAGGCGTTGAGTTAAAAGAATACTCGGCAGAAATTTTGACTGCAGCAAAATCCGCAACGATGGAGGTTATGCAAGAATTGGCTGGCAAGGATGCTTTGACTTCTGAAATCGTATCAAGCTATCAACAGGCTGCCGCGCATCTGGACCCATGGTCAAAAATTTCGATCAAGGCATTTTTATCTGCGCGTGGATGATCATTCGGCAGGCTTAATCTCTTCATCATCTGCCATGTAGGTTTCCGCGTCCGAACGCGGGTCGAGTGCATAGCTTTCTGCGGTAGGCGCCATGGTTGCAGTGACCTGATAATCCATCGTCTGATGATCATCTGGTGCTTCACGTTTTGTGATACGATAGGTCATGTGTATCGCAAGTAATAAATGCGAACCGCCAATGATCTGGAATAACGCGCCTGTGCCTAATACTTCCATTGCAGGGCCTGTGACCAACGGACCAATCATGTTTCCGATGCCGTAAAGAATGAGCAAGCTTGAGGAAATTTTGACGAAATCTTCTGGTTGCGCGTGGTCATTTGCGTGCGCATTTACAAGGCCGTAAAGCGGATAAACAAAGCCGCCCAATAAAATCATTAGCGCGAAGAATGAAACCTGAGGGTTTGCACCATCTACGGAATAACCTGAAATCATGAACCCTACGACGGTACCTGCCAGGCTCAATGCGACCATGACATAACGTCGGTCAACCATGTCAGAGAGCTTGCCCAAGGGGTATTGAAAGACCAAAGCTCCGAACATGACAAGCACCATCATGTTCGCGATATTGGCACTGGACATGCCCTGCTCAACGCCAAACACCGGTGCAAAACTCTGAAAGGAACCCGCCAGTATACCGGCAATAATGGATCCGATAAAAGCCGCAGGTGAATTTTTAAACATGCCTTTCAAGTCAACTTTAACTTGTGTCAGAGGCGCAGGTGATTGTGCTTTTGATAGTGCTGTTGGCAGTACGGCAAGACTATACAAAATAGCGCCCAGCATAAAGAGGGTTTCTTTTGAAGGGTCGGCGATCACAAGCATGTATTGTCCGCACATGAACGCGCCTTGTGATACGATCATATAGACCGAGAACATGGCGCCTCGATTTTCATCAGATACGCGTTCGTTCAACCAGCTTTCGATGATCATGTAAGAGCCTGAGAAACAAAATCCTGCCAATGCTCTTAACAAAACCCAGCTGTAAGCTTCGATGATCATGCCGTTGAGCAGAACCACCGTTGCCAATATTGCGGCAAGTGCACTAAAGGTACGCACATGCCCCACGCGACGCACAAGATGGGGCACAATAATGCAACCAATCGTAAAACCAGCTGCCCAGCCAGTACCAATCAAGCCGATTTGTGATGCACTAAAGCCTTCCAACTGTCCGCGAACGGGCAAAAGAACGGACTGCATCCCTCCCCCCGCCAGCAAAAAGAACGTGCTGAGGAACAGGGCAGTTACAGGGAAAATCTGACGGAGCATGGGCTAATTCCAAAATAAGCGATCAAACAACGCTTTCTGAAATCGCTTTGTCAGCTATTGAATATTTTTGCAATCTCTTTTTTGAAAATCAGAAACCTTTTTTCAAACTACCCAATATACCTCTTACCAATGCACGGCCTAGCGAACTTGCAATTGTGCGTGTGACAGATTTCACCGCCGCTTCTGTTACGCTTTGGCGGCCGCTGCGACCCCGCTTTCTTCTGGTCTTTGTTTTTGAGCGAGAGCGCTTTGTTGGGCGATCATCGCGATCGAAGTCTGGCAACTGAAAACCGGACCTGCTTTTGGTACGCTTTCCGTTTTCTCGCTCGTCGTCTTCATGTTCGCGCTGCTCTGCTTCTCGTTTAGCTGCTTCTTCAGCTGCTTTCTTTAGCATTTCATAAGCGGATTCGCGGTCAACAGTTTTATCATATTGGCCAGCAACCGGGCTCATTTTAATGATTTCAGCGCGCTCTTTTTCCGTTAAAGGCCCAAGGCGTGAAGCTGGTGGACGAACAAGCGTACGCTCTACCATGGAAGGAACGCCTTTCTTCATCAGGGTTGAAACCAGTGCTTCACCGACACCCAAATTTGTTATGACTTCTTTGGCGACAAAAGCAGGATTGGGTCTGAATGTATCGGCTGCTACACGGACTGCCTTTTGCTCTTTTGGGGTAAAGGCGCGCAGTGCATGCTGGACGCGGTTACCAAGCTGCGCTAAAACCCCATCAGGGATATCGACAGGGTTTTGCGTCACGAAATAAACACCGACGCCTTTTGAGCGAATGAGTTTGACCATCTGTTCTACTTTTTCGATCAGAATTTTGGGCGCTTCATCAAACATTAGATGCGCTTCGTCGAAGAAGAAAACCAACTTTGGTTTATCCATGTCACCGACTTCAGGCAGCTCTTCGAAGAGTTCTGAGAGCAACCATAACAGGAACGTTGAATACAATCGCGGCGATCGCATGAGTTCATCAGCGGCCAAAATGCTGATCGCACCGCGCCCATCTCTGGTGGTGCGCATTAGGTCAGAAATTTTCAAGGCAGGCTCAGCAAAAAAGCCCTCACCACCTTGTTGTTCCAGCACAAGCAACTGGCGCTGTATCGCGCCAATCGATGGTTTCGACACATAGCCATAGGCGGTCGTTAATTCTGACGAACGTTCGCCCATGGACAGTAATAGTGCTCTTAAATCCTTGAGGTCCAACAGCAACATGCCTTCATCATCAGCAAGTTTGAACGCAATATTGAGCACGCCTTCTTGGGTTTCATTCAAATCTAAAAGCCTTGCCAGCAACAAAGGACCCATTTCAGAAAGTGTTGTTCTAACCTGATGGCCCTGCTTGCCGAACAAATCCCAAAAGATGACTGGGAATTCCTGAAACTGATAATCATCCAGACCAATGTCTTCAGCACGTTTTAACAAAAAATCCTTCGGTTCACCCTTGGCAGCCAAGCCTGACAAATCTCCTTTGACGTCTGCACAAAAAACAGGGACGCCAGCATTTGAAAAACCTTCGGTTAAAATCTGCAGTGAAACTGTCTTACCTGTACCCGTTGCACCAGTGATCAAGCCATGTCGGTTTGCCAGTTTCAGATTTAAATATTCAGCCTTATTTAAACTGTCGTCAGGGTTGCGGCTCGTCCCTACATAAAGTGCGTCGTCTTTAATCATCATATGCTCCCTTGGCCTGATTACAGGCAAATTTGTTACTCCATACATATTTTGAATTCGCCACAATCGCAAAGGAAGATTTCAAAAAATTGGCACGTTTCCTGCATATTTGAGAAAGAGGTATGCAATATGATTATAAATCGAAGAAATTTCTTATCAGGTTCTGGGGCAAGTCTTATTGCCTTGTCCGCAACATCATCGTTTGCCAAAACAATTGGCGGCGGCATAAATGCGAATTCCGAAGGCTTACGTGCAGGTTCGACAAGTGACCAAGGCAAGCAACTTCAAAGCATTCTCGAAAAAGCTTCTTCATCCAATCAGGCTGTTTTTATTGAGCCTGGACGGTATAAACTCTCAAATCTCACGTTGCCCAAAAACACAAGATTATACGGCACCAGCAATGCTACCGTTTTTGAATATGCTGGCGGCGATCATTTTATTTATGCAGAAAATTCAGACCATATTGAACTCGAAGGCATAAAACTGGACGGCGGCCTTCTACCCGTCAAAAATTATGCGCAAGCAAACTTGGGTATCGTTAATTCAAAGCATGTGAACATCGAAAACTGCCAGATTACGAACGCTTCTCAATCAGGAATTGAAACCTCAAAATCCGCCGGCAGAATTTCTAAAAACAGAATTGATACAGCCGTGGGAACAGCTGGCATCGTAGGTCAATCCAATACCGGCATGATGATATCCGACAATCTTGTTTCAGAATGTGCCAACGCAGGTATACTGGTTTACCGCCGTGATGTCGGTGAAGATAACACCATGATCACCAATAATCGGGTGAAGTTTATTTCCGCTGTTAAGGGTGGCACGGGTCAATATGGCAACGGCATAAATACATGGCAGGCGAATGGTGTGATGATCGCTAATAACCATGTTTCAGATTGTGCTTATTCAACCGTTCGGTCAAACTCATGCAGCAATCTTCAGATTACAAACAATACGTGCCTGCGTGCGGGTGAGACATCCATTTACTCCGAGTTCGCATTTCAAGGCGCGCTCATCTCTGGCAACATTGTTGATGGTGGTGCGCGTGGAATTT
>CALFBU010000296.1 GCA_937951455.1 uncultured Rhizobiaceae group bacterium | reverse complement strand
GTGTCATCATGGCAAGGCGTGCTGTGTCTTCTAGTTCCTCAATCGCGTTGCATGCGGCCTCAACATCTTTGCCCGCAACCACAGGACCGTGATTGGCAAGCATGACTGCGGAGCGCTTTCCAGCAAGACCGCGCACCGCTTCACCCATTGCAGGATCGCCTGGCAGAAAAAACGGTAAGAGTTTCACCTTACCAAGCTTCATGATCGCGTAAGGTGTAAGCGGCGGCAAAAAATTATCTTCATCCGCATCAGGCATCAGAGAAAGTGCTACCGAATGACAGGAATGCAGATGCACCACTGCCCCAGCCGAGGAACGTGTTTCATAAAATGCTGAATGAAGTGGCATTTCTTTGGTCGGAGAATCGCCGCCTATCAAGGTTCCATTGGTATCAAAGTGGCTCAGACGTGCAGGATCCAAACGCCCAAAACTTGTACCTGTTGGAGACACCAAAAGTTCGCCATCAGAAGTTCGGGCGGAAATATTGCCCGTAGAGCCTCCTGTTAGCCCACGATCAAACAAGGATCTTGCCAAAAGACAGATTTGCTCACGAAGTTGACCTTCTTCACTCACCTTACACCTCTTCCCCAACAAGATGATTCAAAACAGCAGTCGCTGTCGATTGATTAACCGCCATCGGCGTATCATACAGCGTTGCAAGTCTTACAAGTGATTTAACATCCACATCATGTGGCATGGTGGAGAGCGGATCAATAAAAAAGAACAACCCACCGAGGCGAGCCTCTGCAATCATCGCTCCGAGCTGAGCGTCGCCTCCCAGAGGTCCACTTTTCAGCCGCTTAACATCAAGACTAAGATCATCAATCAACCGGCCACCAGTCGTGCCCGTTGCATAAATTTCAAAATGCTTAAGTTCCTGCTTCTTGCTTCTTGCCCATTCAACAAGTTTATCCTTCATGGCATCATGCGCGACCAGTGCTATTGTCTTGGTCATATGATTAATCCTTGGAAGGAAGGTTCAAACCAACCTTTTCAGCATAGACCTTGGCGACAGCCGCATCGTCTTCGCCACCAAGTCCCATGTCTGCCGCTTTCTTAAACTGGTCAAATGCAGCTTGTGAAATGGGTGCATCGAAGTCGGCAGACTTTGCTATGTCCAACACAATCCCCAAGTCTTTTGGCCATATGTTGACAGAACTGTGAGGCGTATAATCGCCCTCAACAATATGCGGCGCACGATTTTCAAGCATCCAGCTCGTACCAGCACATTTAGAAATCACTTCGAGAAATTTGTCAGGCTGGACACCTTGCGTCATACCAAACGTAAGCGCTTCTGCCATCGTGGCGATATGAACACCTGCAAGCAGTTGATTGACCGCTTTCATAGCAGACCCTGCACCCGCACTGTCACCGAGCTTGAAAACAGTTTCTGCGGTGGCATCCAGCACACTTTCAGCGGCGGTAAAAGCCTCTGGAGTTCCTGAAGCCATGATGGAGAGTTGACCATTCGCAGCCTTTATAGAGCCACCAGATATTGGCGCATCGAGATAATGAATATCGAGCGCATTACACTTTTCTTCCATCAAACGGGCAAACTCTGGCGGCACGGTTGCGCAGGCCATAACCACACTGCCCGCTTTCATGTGAGTAACAACGCCCGCCTCACCAAACAAAACTTCTTGCGTTTGTGCGGCACTTAAGACCACAACAATGAGCGCGTCGAGATCAGAAGCAATTTGCTTGAGTTCTCCTTTGGCTCCGCCCTCGTCCTGAAAGCGTTTCATTTGTGCATCGTTGATATCAAAACCATAGGTTTCATGGCCAGCGCGTAAGAGAGAACTGGCGATACCGTATCCCATGGAACCAAGTCCAACGACGGCTGTCTTTATTTGGGTTTGCATAGATTGCCTACATATGAGTGACTACAAAATCTGTTTTTATATCAGTTAAGTAATTCAGGCAACGCCCCCTAACGAATGTTATGTAGCTCTTGCGGTTTTTCACCACCATAGGCCCAGTTCAGAAGCTTGACCGTATGAACTACAGGTATACCTGTACCGCTGCCAATTTGCGTGAGACAACCAATGTTACCCGCTGCGATGGCTTGCGGCTTGGTGCTTTCAATATTCTTAACTTTACGGTCGCGAAGCTGAGAAGCAATCTCTGGCTGCATGATGTTATAGGTACCAGCTGACCCACAACATAGATGAGATTCAGGCGCTTCTTTCACTTTGAAACCAGCACCTTTCAACAAATCCTTCGGTGGTGATTTAATCTGCTGACCATGCTGCAACGAACAAGCCGCATGATAAGCGATCGTAAGATTTGCCTCAGCAATCGGCTTGGGCAATTCACGCGTGACGAGGTACTCTGTAACATCCATGGCAATCGATGAAACCTTAGCGGCACGCTCCGCCAACTCAGGATCATTGCGCAGCATGTAGCCATAATCCTTGATGGTTGTACCACAGCCAGAAGTCGTGACTATGATCGCGTCCAGACCGTTCTTTTCGATTTCATCGTGCCAGACCCGCACGTTGTTCTTGGCCGCATCCAGCGCCTGATGCTCTTTGCCCATGTGATGCACAAGAGAGCCACAACAGGCCTCACCTTCAGGAAGAACAACTTCAACACCCACACGGTTTAAAAGCTCAATCGTTGCCTTGTTGATGCCCGCATCCAATGCTGGCTGTGCGCACCCTGTCAAAAGCGTCACGCGCCCACCCGTTGGTTCTGGTGCTTCGAAGACACCGGGAGAAGTAAACTTCGTTTTACCATCAACCTTGGAAGGAGCCAATCTAATCATGGCAGCCAGTGGTTTTAAGGGCGTAATTTTATCAAAGATCGAAGCAAACGGCTTACCCAAGACTGACATCTTGGTTGCAAACGCAAATCGCTCACGATAAGGCAAAATCTTGGTCAGCATGGTACGCGTCATACGGTTGATAAACGGACGCTTGTAGGTCTCTTCAATATGAACCCGTGCATGATCGACCAAATGCATATAGTGCACACCAGAAGGACATGTCGTCATGCAAGACAAACAGGATAGACAGCGGTCAATATGTTTGACGGTTTTTGCATCTGCTGGACGGTCGTTTTCCAACATATCCTTCATCAAATAAATCCGACCGCGCGGTGAGTCCAATTCATTGCCAAGCGTTACATAAGTTGGACAAGTCGCTGTACAAAACCCACAATGCACACAAGAGCGAAGAATTTTTTCAGCCTCCGCAACACCAGGATCAGCCAATTGGGCAAGAGAGAAATTAGTTTGCATGATGTTACCCCATCCGTCCTGTATAAAACTTGCCCAGCGGATCAAACTGTTCGCGAATGCGTTTTGAAATTGCGGTTACGGCTGCATTTTCTGGCTGAAAAACATTTTCTGATTGACGTTGCTCATCGGAAGCGCGAACAAGCGTCGCATGACCACCGCCCAGTTTAGCAATGGTAGAACGCACCTTATCGGCTTCGGGCTTCTCATCCATTTGCAACCAGACCAGACCACCTTGCCAGTCGAGGAAAGCATTTTCCGCTCCCAATTGTGACACAAGCTGATGGCCAATCATCGGCGCAACTGAGACGCGCCATACAGGCTTATCCTTTGAATCTGAAAAGGGCTTCACATTACGGATATCAGCCCAAACAGCTTTGGTCTGCTTATCGTTTAAAACCGATTGTTCTCCAAAAGCAGAAAGTATGGCTTTCAGTTTTTCAATTCGAATGTTTACAGAATTCTCAAAACCCTCAAGCCTGAGTAGCGTTGCCGATTTGCCAGCGACATCTTTAAAGCCAGTAGCAATGTTTTCTGGCAAATGCGCAGCAGCTGTAACCTCGCAAGATGTAGCCATAGCCGCTGCCATGGCCCGTGCTGCTTTTTCACTGGTTAGCCCATGCAAAACAAGTGTTGCTTCCGTTTCAACCTGCGGCACGACCTTGAAGGTCACTTCCGTCATCGGCGCAAGCGTGCCCCATGAGCCAGCCAGTAATTTAATCAAATCAAGGCCGGTGACATTTTTCATAACGCGTCCACCTGCCTTGATTGCGTCACCCTTGCCGTTCACAAATCGCGCACCCAAAAACGAGTCACGACAGGCACCCGCTACAAATCTGCGCGGCCCGGAAGCATTTGAGGCGATCAACCCGCCAATTGTGGGTTTACCCTTAGTGCCAAGTAGTGTGCGATAATCAAGCGGTTCAAAAATCATACGCTGCTTGCCTTTGACAAGAGCTTTTTCTATATCAGCAAGCGGCGTTCCTGCCTTAGCGATCATGACCATTTCTGCTGGCTCGTAATCAATGATTCCCGACATAGCGGCAGTGGATAGAATGTTGCGCTCCACCCCATCGAGTTTGCCTATAGCGCGCGTACCACCGCCTTGAATTTCAAAGCCTGAGCCTTCCAGAATTATGGAAGCGCACTCTTCTTCCGTCTTGGGTTTAAAAGTTTTGATTGAACTCATGATAATCTACTCAGCTGCAATAGATGGGCGTTCGTTACCACGCGCTTCAAACGGAAAAACTTTTGACGGGTTTAATATCCATTCAGGGTCAAACGCCGCACGAACCGCCATCTGCTGATCGAGGTCTTCCTGGGTATATTGATAAAGCATCAAATCACGCTTTTCGATACCAACGCCATGCTCACCGGTTAAGCACCCACCTGCATCTACACAAAGTCTGAGCAGATCCATACCGCAATCCTCAGCTTTTTGGGCTTCAACCGGATCATTGATGTTATAAAGAATGAGCGGGTGCATATTGCCATCACCTGCATGGAAAACATTCGCAACGCGCAGACCGTACTCATCAACAATACGCGCTGTCTCTTTCAAAACGTAAGGCAACTGTCCTAGCGGTACTGTGCCATCCATGCAGATGTAATCTGCAATCCGACCTGTTGCACCGAAAGCAGACTTGCGCCCTTTCCAAATAAGCGCAGCTTCTGTAGCCGACTGACTTTCCTTGACCACCTTTACCTTGTGGCGTTTTGCAATCGTCACAATACGCGCCAGCATATCGTCCATTTCTTCATCCGAGCCTTCAACTTCCACAATCAAAAGCGCGTTGACGTCCATTGGATAACCAGCCTTGGCAAAGGCTTCACAAATATCAATTGCGGGCTTGTCCATAAATTCAATCGCAACTGGAACAATGCCTGTTCCGATAATATCGGCCACACAAGCACCTGCGTCTTCTGATGTATCGAAACCAAACATCACAGGTCTCGCGCCTTCAGGCTTTGCAATCAGACGAACCGTTGCTTCTGTCACAATGCCAAGCTGCCCTTCAGAACCACAAATGACGCCAAGCAAATCAAGACCTGCTGCATCAAGATGTTCACCACCCAGATCAACGACTGTGCCATCGACCAACACCATCTTGACGCCCAGCAGATTATTGGTCGTTACACCGTACTTTAGACAATGCGCTCCGCCAGAGTTCATACCGATGTTACCACCGATTGAACAGGCAAGCTGCGAGGAAGGATCAGGCGCATAGAAGAAACCATCTGCGGATACAGCATCTGAAATCGAAAGATTGGTTGCCCCTGCCTGAACCGTTAAAGTGCGATTTTCGTAATCCGTATCCAGAATTTTGATCATGCGGGACAAGCCTACAATCACGGCATCTTCTTGTGGAATAGCACCGCCAGATAGCGAAGTCCCCGCGCCACGTGGAATGACCGGAACGCCCGCCTCGGCCAAATATCGCAAGACAGCAGAAATCTGCTCAGTTGTTTCAGGCAAAACCACTGCAAGCGGCATGAAACGATAGGCTAGAAAACCGTCCGTCTCAAACGGGCGCATTTCCGTGGGATCATCCACAACCCCCTCGCCCGGTACGATTGCTTTGAGCGCAGCTACAATCTCAGCGCGTCTTGCAAGAATAGCCTGATCGGGCTTTGGCATTTGAATTCCAGTTGAAATCGCATCTGACATTTCGACACTAGACATTGACATCTCCGTAAATTGGTAAAATATTGTTACCAATTTATTTCGGCAATGAAAAGGCCATATTTGAAAATGACTTTCAACAAAGTGGAAAAGATATTTGCACCGATTGAGCAAAGTCGCATCTCACAGGAAGTAGAGATGCAAATAGAGACCCTTATTCTCGAAGGCGTTTTACGCGTGGGTGACAAACTGCCGAGCGAGCGCGAACTTTCCAAGACCATAGATGTCTCAAGGCCCATATTAAGAAAAGCCCTCGCCTCGCTGGAAAGTCGTGGGTTGATTACAATCAAACACGGTGGTGGCGCCTATATTGCCGACATTATTGGAACCATCTTTGCAGAACCGGTCGTCGAACTGATCGGCAGAAACACAAAAGCAAAAGCTGATTACCTTGAATATCGAAAAGAAATTGAAGGTCTAACCGCTTCCATGGCAGCAGAACGCGCAACCACTGCCGATAAAGAACTTCTGAAAAACATCATGCAAGCGATGGAAAAAGCGCACACCGAAGAAAATCCGGAGGCAGAAGCCAAGGTGGATGTGGAATTTCACAGCGCCATTGGCGAATGCACCCATAACGTCATTTTAATTCACACGCTAAGATCTTGTTACGCGCTTTTCTCTGATGATGTATTCTTCAATCGAAAGGTCATTTACGCAAAAACCGGAAGCCGGCAAATACTGCTTGAGCAACACCGTACCATCTGTAAAGCAATCATTTCTGGCGACAGTCAAAAAGCAGCCGAAGAAGCAAAAGCGCACATTACTTATATTCAAAATATTACGAGCGATTTGAAACAAGAAAAACAGAGACAAGCGGTAAGTCTGCAACGTTTGGAACAGCGCGCGGTATAACACACAGAGCAAATCCTGCTTGTGAAAAGACTACCAAGCCTGCTACAGACAAATATGACCAAATGGCCAAGCGGGAAAGTAGTTTAATCAATGTCTGATATTGTCGAAGGAATGCTCGCCGCATTCAGGCTTATCTTTTCACTGGACGCTGATCTATTCGAAATCATTCTGCTTTCGCTACAAGTCACCCTAACCGCTGTCATTATAGCATCACTTATCGGCATGCCATTGGGCGCTTGGCTGGCAGTCAACCGTTTTCGTTTCAGGCGAATTACCATTGCAATACTAAATGCCCTGATGGGGCTTCCGCCTGTGGTTGTTGGCTTGATTGTCTACATTATGCTGTCCCGATCAGGGCCGTTCGGTGTCTTGAATTTGCTCTTCACGCCAACCGCCATGGTGATCGCACAAGTCATCATCATCACGCCCTTGATCGCATCCATATCGCATCAGGCCATACGCGATTTATGGGCGGAATATCATGACCTGTTAATCTCGCTTAACACAACAAAATGGCAGCGCATGTTGACCTTGATAAAAGACGCGAGGCGCTCACTTCTTACTGCATCTTTGGCGGGCTTTGGTCGCGCAATTGGTGAGGTTGGCGCAATCATGATTGTGGGCGGAAATATCGATCATCTGACGCGCGTTTTAACAACGGCCATCGCACTCGAAACAGGCAAAGGTGAATTTGCCTTCGCCTTGGCTCTTGGTTTCATCCTGATTGCCTTGGCGATACTTGTGAACCTAGCAATACACTCGATTTCCAAAACTGAGAGGGCAAGTAATTGGTAAGCTCAATCCTGCCTCTTAAAGTCGAAAATGCACGCGTTGAGAAACGAGGCAACCGCATTGTCGGGCCGATAAACCTCGATATATCGCCTAAGGGTTTCACCATCATCATGGGACCAAACGGCTCTGGCAAAACCAGCCTATTGCGCTTGTTGCACGGGCTGGAAAATCCACGTGGTGGATCACTAGACTGGAACGGATCAACAGAAACCGCACAGCTTCATCAGTCGTTTGTTTTTCAAACGCCTATCATGCTGAGAAGAACCGCGATTGAAAACATTATTTATCCCTTGATATTGAGAAATATTCCAAAGGATGAAGCGCTCAAAATTGCTAAAGAATGGATTGGCAAAATCAATCTTGAAAAGTCTACCGATATCAACGCAAGATTTTTGTCAGGCGGCGAAAAACAAAAGCTCGCCATCGCACGTGCCTTGGCCACCAAACCGCAGCTTCTGTTTCTGGATGAACCAACTGCAAATCTTGACGGCAGCGCGACGCGGGAAATAGAAGCCCTACTCCAGGAAACGCACAAAGCGGGCACACGTATCATCATGACAACGCATAACATCGGTCAAGGCAAACGGCTTGCTGAGGATGTGATGTTTATATACCGAGGCAATATTCTGGAAACCTCAAACGCAAAGCAGTTTTTCAAAAAGCCTCAAACAAAAGAAGCGCGAGCATTCATCGATGGAGATATTCTGGAATGAAACATCTGTTCTCAATTCTAATACTTATACTCTTCACGATTTCAGCAAATGCAGCTGAAATGAAACTTGCTGTTACCACCTCGTTTAACAATTCAGGCCTATCGGATATTTTAATTCCGGAAATCAAAAAGGATCTGAATCTGGAAGTTCAACTGCTTGTCGTTGGCACAGGCCAGGCGCTGAGACTGGGTAGGTCTGGAGATGTCGATGCCATTCTGGTGCATTCCAAAGCGGCGGAAGAAGACTTTGTAGCGGAAGGTTTTGGCGCGCATAGAAGAGAAATCATGTATAATGATTTTGTCTTGATTGGGCCGTCAAATGATCCTGCTGGCATTTCTCAATCAATAAACGTCGCCGAGGCTCTCAAGAAAATTAGAGAAGCCAAATCAATCTTTGTCAGTCGTGGTGATGATAGCGGCACACACCGAAAGGAAATTGCGCTTTGGGAAAAAGCTGGCGAAAGCTCTAAGGACTTCAGTGCAAACTGGTATCGCGAAGTTGGTTCAGGCATGGGCGCGACGCTCAATACGGCAAGCGGGATGGATGCTTATGTTATGTCAGACCGCGCAAGCTGGCTCAAATTTGGCAATAAAGGAAACCTCAAGCTTTTATTTGAAGGCGACCCTATTCTCTTCAACCAATATGCTTATTTGCCTGTAGATCCGCGGAAACATCCACATGTTAAATTTGAACAGGCAAAGAGGCTTGAAACATGGTTGACGAGTGAAAAAGCACAGGCGCTCATCGGAGCCTATAAGATTGGTGATGAAACCCTCTTCACCCCAAATGCAAAAGCTGAAGATTAAATTTAACCTACTTCATTTGGATTAAGCTGTATCATTCTGAAATTTAGGAAAGCAGCAATGCTGACCCACAATAGATAAGGCATAAACAAGAAGGCAGCCAATTGTGAGACAGGATAAGTCACGATGATGAAGGCAGCAATAAGCGCCCACAAAAGCACAACATCAACCAACGCCTTGCGCATGTCTTTGGCGCCAAAAAAGAAATAAGACCAAAGACCGTTGATCACAAGCTGCGCACCCCAAAACACGATTGAAAGCACAGCGCCCAGCCCCCAAACCAGCCATCCTGCATAAGCAATCATGCAATAAAGGATCGTCCAGACAACAGGAAAAGCCCAACCAGGCGGTGTCCACCACGGCTTGTTTAATCCATCATACCATTCACCGGGTTTGAAAATGCCACCAGTAGCAGCAGCAGCAAAAACCAGTCCGGCAATGATAATTCCAGATAACATTAGTCCATGTCCTTTTAAAACTACGACTGTTCGTTGATGACTTCTGCAAAACGTTCGAAAAACTTGCCTGCAAGTTTTTTTGAGGTGCTGGTGACAAGACGGCTACCCAATTGCGCAATTTTACCGCCCACATCGGCCTTCGCAGTATAACGAAGGATGGTCTCATCGCCATCTTCTATTAGTTCTACCTCGGCCCCTCCTTTGGCAAAACCGGCAATACCACCACTGCCTTCGCCATTAAGCGCAAATTTTTCAGGTGGATTAATAGGATCGAGTGTAACATTACCACTAAACTTGGCCTTCACGGGACCAATCTTCAAAACGACCATGGCTTCAAGTTCAGTATCTGAATGTTTGACGAGTTCTTCACAGCCTGGAATGCACTCTTGTAAAATCTCGGGATCGTTAAGCCCTTCGTAAACCTTGCTTCGCGGCGCTTCAATGCGAATTTCGTCCTGTAATTCCATACTTTACAACCTTTTCGTGAATCAAAATTTCAAGCTTCAAAAATTAAATCAAACGTAAACTGTTAATCACTGCCGAGCAACCAGCAACATCACTACTTTGAATTTATACGTCAAATACCAACTTTTCATTCGCAATTTTATTCAAAAAAGCTATGTAATGCCTTCATGTAAAAAAAGCCCTCAAGGGACACAATGAATACTACATCCAAAACGACTGATACAAGTGATCTACGCGAAGATTTTCTGGCAGGAATGCGATATGTAGCAAACAGCGTCACCGTTGTCACAACGGATGGCAAAGCTGGCATTTCTGGTGCAACCGTAAGCGCGTTTTCATCCGTTTCCGCAGACCCACCAATGGTTTTGGTATGCCTAAATGCTGAAAGTAACACACTGGAAAAAATCAGGGACAACGCAGACTTTTGCGTCAATGTCTTGCCAGAGGGCGCGAAACACATTGCAGAACGCTTCGCAGGATTTCACGACGAGGAATTTCCTGATCGATTTGATGGCATTGATGTTACAGCCTCAAAAGGCCCTTCCCCCGTCATTTCAGGAGCAACAGCCTTTATTTGCAAACTGGATGAAATGGTGACCTCTGGCAGTCACGTCATTTGTCTTGGTCGTGTCATTGAAACGCATGCCGGTAATTTTACACCGCTGATATATATGGATCGCAAGTTCAAACGCATTTCAGACCTTGAAGGTTAGAGCCCACGCCAGATAAACACGCACCCAATGACCAAAAGCGCATATAAAATCATCTTCCGAAACACTTCGTTAGGAATACGATTGCCGATTCTGTTCCCTACCCACATGCCCGTAAAGCATGGAACAAGAACCAATACGCCAAGAATAATATTGTTCTGATTGAGAAGACCTGCAAACCAAAAGCCTGAATTGATCAAAACGCCAGAGACGATGAACAATAGAGCAATTGCGGCGCGAAATTCATTTCTCTGAGCGCCTATGCCAACCAGATACATGATGAAAAACATGCCATTGATTGATGTGAGCATGCCTACTATACCAGCTACAAATCCCGTTATGCCTCCCACTATATTTTGACGCTCTTTGGCAATTCTAAAAACAAAGCCGGAAAGACTGTGCACTGCAAACCCTATCAAAGTGAGACCCAAAATAAACAGATGCGAGTTGCCTTCCAGTTCAGACAAGAACCACGCCCCGAGAGCAACGCTTGGTATAAGCGCCAAAAGTGTTGTCCATGTAGAATTAAATGCTTGCCTTGCACCACCCGTTGAAATCAATTGGCCTATGTTGGTAGCAGGTTGAACGAGGGCTGAAAGTACAATTGCCAATTCAACAGGAATAACAAACGGCAATAATGACATTGTTATGAGCGGTAACCCGAAGCCCAAAACACCTTTTACGGTTCCTGCAATTAGAAAAATTGCAAAGACCGATAAAAACGCAACAATTTCCAGACCAAATATCATTTCTTCTGTTCACCATTACGCCTACGACCACGAACGATGTCCGCAATATAAAGCGTGGTGCGTGGCATGTAGTTATAGGGACGTTGTTTGCCGCCCACACGACCAACAATGTAACGCCAAACGGTATAACCAAGCAAACCGATATGCGCTGCCATGATAAAACTGAACATGGCACCTGGCCCATATTCTTCTATTAAATAACCTGCAAACGAAGGCGCCATAATCGACCCCACCGCATAAAAGAAAATCAGGGAAGCACTCATGGCGAGCATGTCTTCCTGCTTGGCAAAATCACTCGCGTGAGAGGCACAGATCGAATAAATCGGCAAGGTTGCAAAGCCGAACAGAAAGCTACCGATATAAACAAACGGTACGCCGGCCACTTCATCAACAAGTTCAACTGAAATTGCGCCACAGACCAGAATTGAAAAAATACTAAAACCAATCAGCGTGACTCGTCTGGAAATTCTGTCTGCAATAATTCCCGCGGGCAATTGCGCAACCAGGCCACCGACAATCGCTAGTGCTAGAAAAACCGCAATGCCGTCTTTTGAAAGTCCAGATTGAGAGGCATAAACGGGCGCAACCATCCTGAAGGATGAATTAGTAACTCCGACAACTATAACACCAAGTGCTGCCAGCGGGGACAAAGTGTAAACGAAAAACGGCTTAAACTTTTGCGCCTTAGGCAAGGAAGGAACGGTTGTCTGCGTTAGTGCCAAGGGAATAACCGCCATGCAGGCAACTACAGCAATCAGGTTATAAGAAACATAATGTGCCGGGGTAAGCCCCGCAATCACAAGCTGCGAAAGCAGCGTCCCAGTCATATCAACCATGCGGTAAATCGAAAAAACAGTCCCACGGTTTTGATTATTCAGTTTAGACTGCAACCAGCTTTCAATCACCGTGTAAGCACCAGCAACGGCAAAGCCAGTCATCACCCGCAGGATCATCCAAAACCAGGATTCTGGCACTACGGGATGAAGAATAATCGAAATCGTGGAAACCGCAGCCATCACGGCAAAGGCGCGAGCGTGCCCTGAGCGAATAACAATATAAGGGCTAAGCACACATCCAATGAAGAATCCAAGGAAGTGAGCCGAACCCAGATAGCCAATCTCGGTAGGTGAGAAACCAAGCGCCAAACCAGACAAAGCGTCCAGAGGACCAAGCGACCCAGTGCCAATTTGAACGAAAATCACAGATATCAGCAAAGCTGAAAGGGAAATAATGAGCCGCACGGGAGAGCGCTTTTTTAAAATTAACGACTCTTGTGACCTTAATACGATAAAGCCACCATGCAAGCTTTTACATGATGGCTTATGAAATTATTTATAATGCAGATATTTAACCAGGCATTGCAGGGAATTTTTTCAAATCAGGATCCATTGCAGTAGATGGCACTGCACTATCGCAATAAATATTCGCGCCTGGCTTGATGAGTTCTTTCTGGTCGATACATCCTGCCCTTAATCCGATCATGCCTTCACGACCCGTATTTTTGCCAGCAACTTGTGAACCGCATTTGCCACAAAATATTTTAGTCAACGTATTACCGCTATCAGCGGGATGCGAATATTGCGAAAATGTATCAGAAATTTCCACAGAATCTTCTGTTACAAAAACCATCGTCCCCTGAACAGAACCCGTTGCCTGCTGGCAATCGGTACAATGGCAATTTATGACCATTTTAACATCAACATCGCCTTTATATGATACATTCCCGCAAAGGCATGAGCCTGTTATTTCTGTCATGGTGATTATTCCTAAATTAATTCATCAACTTAACCATATCAAAGCAAACTTCGATAAGAAAGGCTTCCATTGCCTCTCAGTTAATCATTTTTGAACATATCTGGCTTAAATTATCTTTTGTAAAAGCATAATAAAATCAAAATATACAATTCATGACAGACGCTGACGAAACACGCAAAAAAGCAAAATTGCTTTCAAATTTGGAAGTTGGTGAGCTTTCGCTTGAGTGTTTAGAGACTGTTCAAGCCATCTGCGCATTTGAACAAGAGTGGTTGGCGCTTGAAGCAGCCTGCACGGAAGATTTTACTTACTTTCAAAATTACAATTGGTGCATTGAGTATTACAAACAATTTGCAGATGATATTACCAATAAACACTGCCCTATCCCACAGGTATTCGTATTAAGACAAGACGATAGACCTATCATGATCTGGCCGTTGATGAGAATTCAATCTCGCACAGGTCTGAAAATCCTGACGACAGCAACCGAACCCCTTGGGCAATATTCAAACCTTTTGTTTGATCCAGCGAAATTTGATGCGTCCCTGGGCAAGCTTGTTTTAGATTTCATCATCAAACATTCAAAGTCAGACTCGCTTTCATTTAATAATTACCCTGAAAACAGCATGGTCGATAAGATCATTGGAACCAAAGGCATCAAGGAAAACTCTAATCTCGAGTCGTCAATGCTGGATCTAAAGCGATACGAAAATTGGGATGCTTATTTTCAAACACTTTCAAAAGTTCAACGCAAAAGCCGCCGAAGAGATAAAAACAAACTCATGACTCAGGGCGATATCTCTTATGATGTTATCAAACCTGGTGCTGATGGTTTTGAACACCTTGTTGAACGAGCACTTGACATGAAAAAACAATGGCTGCTCGAAACAGGCAGAACATCCGGTTTGCTAGACGAAAAATGCACGAGGGAGATGTTTAAGAATCTCAAAAGTTCATCAACATCCGGCCCTGTTGTTCACGCCCTAAAATTGAACGGAAATCCCATAGCGATAGAGCTTGGGATGATCAAGGCAGATCGCTATTACTCTTATCTTGGCGCAATCGACTGGCGTTATAAAGACTTCAGCCCGGGTAAGGTACAAATAGAAATGTCTCAAGAATGGAGCATGAGCCGAGGCATGAAATACTTTGACCTCTTGCATGACCCTTCAGACTACAAAACGTCTTGGAGCAACCTTAAGCACAAGGTAATCAGCAGAAATATACCGGTTACCTATAAAGGCTTTATTTACAGCCAGCTCTGGAAAACCCACATTCGTCCTAAACTAAAAAACATCTATCATTTTGCAGGAACAAAAAACCGCGAACGTTTGAATAAAGCTGTTAGTATTTTTCAAAAGAAATCCTGATAATTTCAAAACAAATCAGGGGCAATCAATTCTTTGATTTTTAGACCCTAGGTAAACAGTACTTCGCCAAGTTTCCTGGCTCCATCCATCAAGTAGTCTTTTCTTGCAATTGCCGTCTCCAGCGATAAGCGTTGATCAGGTGCGTGAAAAGCGATTGCCCCACTATATCTCGATTTTTCGTCTTTAATCGGCACAGCTATTGCAACCATTCCTTCCATAAACTCCTCATTGTCAACAGCATAGCCTTGTTTTGCAATCGTGGCGAGTTCATCCAACAAAGACTTTTTGTCAATAAATGTATTGGGTGTCATGGGCTCTAGTTCGATGTTGTTAACAAATGACCTGCGTGCTGCTGGCGTAAGGCTTGCAAGGAAGGTTTTTCCACTTGCAGTACAATGGAATGGCACATGAGTGCCTACAGGTAATTGTATTCTAAATGGCCAATCTGTCTCTATGCGCTCAAGATACATCATGCCAGACTCTTCCGGAACAACCAGATTTACTGTTTCTTTCACATTGTTAGCGATTTCTTCAAGCACTTGGCGGACAGCAATGTGGTTTCGAGAATTGTAAAGTATCCCGGAAGCCAAGTTTTTTAGTCGTCTGGAGGGTTGCAAACGTTTTCCGTTTGTTTCGCGAACAATATAGCCCTCTTCTTCCAGCGTTGTGCAAAGGCGATGCACTGTTTGCTTGGGTAATTGAAGTTCCTGATTGATTTCGGTCGGGGTCATAGGACGATTCGAATTGCCAAGAATTTCCAATATTCTTAGCGTTCGCAAATTGGTAGGAATTCGGTTTTTATTGTTACTCATTCAAAAGCCTTTATTAAAAGCAAACGCACTCGGTGCAAAATTATAGTTTCACAGATTTTTCAGAATTAGGCTTGTCTAAGCTACGAATCCGTGTTTTCATGTAATAGCGAGACAAAAAGTCTCATTTTTTGAACTTTTTGTCCAGTACTTGGAGAAAATAAAATTGGAATTTGATTTTATAGTGGTTGGTGCCGGCTCTGCCGGATGTCCTTTGGCAAATCGTTTGTCTGAGAACGGACGCTATAAGGTTGCACTGATTGAGGCTGGTGGCAAAGACTCAAATCCATGGATACATGTGCCAGTTGGCTACTTCAAGACAATGGGAAATCCAAAGACAGACTGGTGCTATAAAACGGAGCCGGATGCTGGTCTGAATGGTCGATCAATTCCCTGGCCTCGCGGTAAGGTTCTGGGCGGCTCTAGCTCCATCAATGGTCTTCTGTATGTGCGCGGTCAAGCTGAAGATTTCGAAGGTTGGCGCCAAATGGGTAATACTGGTTGGGGCTGGGATGATGTCCTTCCATATTTCAAAAAAGCGGAAAACTGGGAAGAAGGTGAAGGCAACGACAGAGGTATTGGCGGCCCACTTAATGTGTCCCCTACACGCCTGAAACGCGATATCGTTGATGCGTGGATCAAATCTGCGGTGGATGCAGGCTATAAAGAAAATAAAGATTACAACAATGGCGACCAGGAAGGCGTTGGATATTTCCAACTAACCTCAAAAAATGGACAGCGTTGCTCTTCTGCCGTTGCCTATCTAAAGCCGATTAGAAGCCGTTCAAACCTGAAGATTTTCACCAATTCTCAGGCAGAAAAACTGATCGTGGATGGTAAGCGCGTTGATGGCGTAACCATTCGCCAAGGCGGGCCAAATGGAAAACTTTTAAACCTGAAGGCCAGTAAAGAAGTTGTTCTGTCATCAGGAGCCATTGGGTCTCCGCAACTGTTAATGGTTTCAGGCATAGGTCCCAAAGATCAGCTTAAAGATAATGGCATTGATGTTATCAAAGAGCTGAAAGGTGTTGGACAAAACTTGCAAGACCACCTTCAAGCACGCCCCGTTTACAAGGTAAATGTTTCTACTATCAATATTGAAATTGGTAATTTCATAAAACAAGGCATGATAGGACTCCAATATATTCTGGCACGTACAGGCCCAATGACCATGGCTGCCAGTCTTGGGACAGGATTTTTAAAAACACGCGAAGATTTGGCTACACCGGACATTCAGTTCCACATTCAGCCCTGGAGTGCCGACAGCCCAGCAGAAGGCCCCCATAAATTTTCAGCGTTCACGTCATCTGTTTTGCAAATGCGCCCCGAAAGTGCAGGTCATCTTGAATTGATTTCAAGTGACATGCGTGAATATCCTAAAATTCACCCAAACTATCTGGCAACAAAACTGGACTGCGATACAATGGTTGAAGGCTTGCGTATATCGCATAGAATTACGCAGCACGGGCCACTAAAAGACATCATAACAGGACAGCATAATCCGAATGAAGATTTGAACTTCGACGATTATGATGCCGTTTTAGATTGGGCAAGAAGCAATTCAACCACAATCTATCACCCAACCGGAACTTGCAAAATGGGCAATGACCCGATGGCAGTCGTGGATGAGCGTTTAAAAGTCCGTGGGGTAGAAGGAATTCGCATTGCAGATTGCTCAATTATGCCTATCATCACATCGGGGAATACAAATGCACCTGCAATCATGATCGGCGAAAAATGCGCGGCCATGATGCTGGAGGATGCAGCATGAGTGCGCTCTTAAGAATAAAAACAATATTGGGCTACGGGGAATAAACAATGGAATTTTTATCTGATTCAGCTGCATTCGGCACTTTTCTTGACTACGGTAAAATCATAATCGCTGACATCGTACTGTCGGGTGACAATGCATTGATCATCGGCATGGCAGCAGCTGGACTAGCGCCAGAATTGCGCAAGAAAGCCATCATTTTCGGCATGGTCGTAGCCGCTCTTTTACGAATCCTTTTTGCATTGGTTGCTACCTACCTTCTAGATATTCCAGGTTTGCTACTCGTAGGTGGCTTGCTTCTCTTTTATGTTTGCTGGGGTTTATACAGGGAAATCAGGTCACACAATGAGGAAGATGCTGCAGAAGCAATGGAAATGGCTGAAGACGATGAAGCTGGGTATCAAGGACAGCCACGTCGCACACTAGGGCAAGCTTTAATCGCAATAACCATTGCGGATGTCTCCATGTCGCTTGATAACGTCATCGCAGTTGCGGCCATTGCGGATGGCGATCCAAATAAACTTATAATAGGTTTGGGTCTTGCAATACTACTGATGGCATTTGCAGCCACGCTCATTATGAAACTTCTTACACGTTACCCATGGATTTCTTGGGCAGGCCTGTTAGTATTGTTATACGTATCTGCCGAGATGTTATATCGAGGCATATTTGATCCAGCGAGAGGGATACTCGCTTATCTTGGGGGACAAGGGATCATTTAACTGAATTTGGTGATTAATTTTGCCAATTTAGATTGTGGTGAATAACCATCCACCCTGCACCTTCGACAGGGACTTGTGATGGCACTACAAATAGTTCGGAGGAGAGGAAGACAAAAGGGAGGAATACCATGTCTATTCTATCTAAAACTACGAAAGTGCTGGCAGGTTCTGCTGTAGCGCTTTCAATCACAGCTTCTGCTGCATTCGCAGAAACTGTAATTCGCGTACAATCAGTAATCTCTGCGAAAGCTGATGAAGTTGTAATGTTGAAAGCCTTTGGTGATGACGTTACTGCTCTTACAGGTGGCGAAGTAAAATTCGAAGTTCTACCTGCTGGCGCGGTTGTTGGTGTTAAGGAAACACTGGACGCTGTTGACAAGGGTCTTGTTGAGGGCGGTTTTGCCTGGACGCACTATTGGTCAGGTAAACACCCAGCTGCAATGCTATTTGGTTCACCAGTTGCTGGCGCAGGCGTTGGCATCGACAACATCGCGTTCCTTTCATGGTTCCAGTACGGTGGTGGTAAAGAACTTTACGACCAGCTTTGGGATGAAATGGGCGTAAACGTAAAAGGCTTCATGCTACAGCCAGTGGGCCCAGAAGCTCTTGGTTGGTTCAAAGAGCCGATTACATCCATGGACGACTTCCGCAAGTACCGTTTCCGCACACCTCCAGGCATTCCTGGTCAAACATACAAAGACATTGGCGTAGCCTCTGTTGCGATGGGTGGTGGTGACATTCTGCCAGCTCTTGAAAAAGGCACAATCGACGCTGCTGAATGGTGCTGCCCGAAGCCTGACTCAGTGTTTGGTTTCCAGAAAGTGCTTAAGCACTACTACCTTCAGGGTCTGCACCAGGTCGTCGTTAACGCCGACATGTATGTGAACCTAGACTTCTACAATGGCCTGACTGACATTGAGAAGAAGGCACTGGAAGTTGCTGCAAACGCATCTTTGTCAAAGTCCATGTCTTACCGCATCTTTGAAAACGGCAAGGCTCTGAAAGACCTGACAGACAACCACGGTGTTATCTTGGAAGATACACCTGCTGACTACTTCACCGAGTATTCGGCTGCTGCAGGCAAAGCCCTGCAGGCTGCTGCGGATGAGAACGAGTTCTTCGCAGAAGTGTGGGCTTCCCAGCGTGCATTCGCTGAAGTGGCTGTTCCTTTCTGGTCTGGCGCACAGACTTCGAACGCGAGCCTTGGCCGCGCTTTCGCAGACACACTGAAGTAATTCAGATTTAGAGCGGGCCCTTCGGGGCCCGTTCGTTCTTTTTTTCTAAGCGCCGGGGAGGGCGTTTTGAAAAAAAGAATGCGGATCTTGAAGGTCCGCGCGCAGGGGAGGGACGACCAATGGCAGACGAACCGAATCCAGAAGACCTGGAAATTGCGGACGAGCTGATTGCTGAGAGACGATCGGAAGCCCCTGGCGAAACGCCCGAGGACATGACGCCATGGCAACGCCCGATCACAGCGGCCATTGATGTTCTTAACTATCGCGCTGGTCAGCTTATTGCGCTTTTGATGATCCCGCTGATCATTGTGGTGGTCTACGAAGTCTTCTCGCGGAACTCATTTGCGATCCTGCAAAACGCCGGATACGACGAGCTTGCGCGCTCTCTTGGTCTTGGCCCCACGCTTTGGGTATATGACACCAGCCGGATGCTTGCCGGCGTGCTGTTTATGGCCGCAGCGGGCTATGGTTTGATGCGCGGTGTGCACATCCGCGCCGATTTCCTTTACCGCTTCTGGTCTGACAAGACGCAGGCAACCGTGGATGCCACTTTGTATCTGCTGTTCTTTATGCCTTCGATGATCTTCTTTACGATCGTTGCCTCAGAGTTCTGGTGGCTGGCTTATTCACGCGGCGAGACCATGCAGATCGACAGTGCATGGGGGCCTTTGTTGTGGCCTGCGCGTCTTGCGATGCCTGTAGGTGGCTTCCTGTTGATGCTACAAGGCATTCCCGAAATTTTCCGCGCTTTCCATAAGATGGGCAAGGCGCGAGAGAAGTTTTTCGTCCGCCTTTTGCCGATCTATATCATCGCTCTGATCTGGCTGATTTTGGCGATCTTTACGCCTAACATCGTGCCAGGAGGCGAGTGGTTCACTGGGATCATGAGCGCGACACCGAACCTAGATAAGCCGACCATCGGTTTGATCATGTTGGGTGCGATGTTGTTCGTGATCTTTATCGGCTTTCCGATTGCGTTCACGCTGATCTTCCTTGCCTTTGTCTTCGGCATCTGGGGGGCGAACTTTAAGCTCACCACTTTGTTGATGACGCTGAACACCAACTCGACAATGCTGAACGATCAGCTGATGGCGGTGCCGTTGTTTGTGTTGATGGGCATCGTGATGGAAGCAGCCGGATTGATGGAGCG
>CALFBU010000295.1 GCA_937951455.1 uncultured Rhizobiaceae group bacterium | reverse complement strand
ACCCTGCTGATATGATGTGTTCATCGTCGCGCATGGTGGTCAAACACAAGGGCGACGAAAAACCTTCCGTTCAGGCCTGTACCCTGCTTGCCTATGACCAGCAGTTTAATCTGGGCAACACACTCAAGGAAGCCTCAAGGCCTGTTCCGCTTAACCATCGCTTTTGTGCAAAGTTTTGTGTATTGGGTGGTGGCGCCTGCAGTGTTAAAGACTAGCGTTATAGAGTGATTTGAGAGAATAAACCATGCTTGCGATTATTGGTGGTACGGGCCTTTATCATATTGAAGGTGTTGAGCTTGTTTCAGAAGAAGAAATTGAAACGCCTTTTGGAAAGCCTTCGGCACCTGTGAAAACATTGCGCGCTGGCGATAGAGAGTTTTTGTTTTTGCCACGCCATGGAGCAGGACATGCTTATCTGCCGCATGAAATCAATTACCGTGCCAATATTTTCGCCTTGAAAAAAGCAGGTGCACGAATGGTTGTAGGGTTTTCAGCTGTTGGAAGTTTACGAGAGGAAATTGCGCCTGGTGATTTTACCGTACCTTCGCAATATCTGGATCTAACCAAAGGCAAGCGTGAGTATACGTTTTTTGGAAATGGCATCGCGGCGCATGTCTCCACTGCCATTCCGACATGTCCTGATGTATCCAACTGGATCGCGAAAATCGCGCAGGAAAGTGATACCAAGCTGCATGTTGATAAAACATATGCCTGTGTAGAAGGTCCGCGTCTTGGTACGAAAGCTGAAAGTTTTTTCATGCGTGGAGCGGGGTGTGATTTGGTTGGCATGACGAATGTGCCTGAGGTTTTCTTGGCACGTGAGGCGCAACTTTCTTATGCAACGATTTGTATTGCAACAGACTATGATTGCTGGCTTGATGATCCGGAACAACATGTCACCGTGCAAGCGGTGATTGAACGCTTTGGCGCAAGTCTGGAAAAAGCCAAAGTGCTGTTGATGGCGCTTTTAAAAGCTCCCATGCCTAGCGTTGATGAAGAATATCGAAAAGCACTCGCCATGGCCGTTTTAACGCCTGACAGTGCTTTGAACAAAGACCAGCTTGCCATGCTGGAAGTGCTTAGAGCTTAACTTAAAATGATTTCTGTCATCATTCCACTCGCACCCCATGAGGATAAGTGGAAGGAACTTGTGCCGCTTCTGGATGGTTTGCCGGAAGGCTCGGAGATATTGCTTGTCACAGGCATTGGCGACAAACCCGATGTGTCAGGATTTAATCATGTTCGTGTTCTGGAAGGCAGAAGCGGCAGGGCAGGTCGGATGAATTGCGGCGCAGATCACGCGAAAAATGAGTGCATTTGGTTCCTTCATGCGGACAGTCAGTTTGAAGGTGATGCAATCACGAAACTGGTTTCAGCGTATACACAAGAGTCTGACGCGCTTTACTATTTTGATCTCAAGTTTATGGACGATGGTCCCAAGCTCGTGAAGCTCAACGAATGGCTTGTGCGCTGGCGCTCGAATGTTTTGAAAATGCCGTTTGGAGATCAAGGGTTTGCAATTTCCAAATCTCTTTTTCTAAAACTTGGCGGCTACCGCGAAGACGTTGCTTATGGCGAGGATTATGTTTTTACCTGGAAAATGAAACAGGAAGGTTATCCGATCAAACCCATTGGCACTTCGATTTTCAGCTCAGCACGAAAATATAAAAAAGGTGGATGGGGCAAGGTAACGCTCTTGCATGTTGCTTTAACTTTTAAACAGGGCTGGCCTGAGTTTTGGCTTTGGATTAGAAAGCGGTTTCTATGAAAATTGCGATTGCGACTTTTGCCAAAACAATTGGTCTATCCAAAGTTAAGACCAGGCTTGCGAAAACTATAGGCGATGAACATGCGGAGGCTTTTTATCGGTTGAGTGTTTTAGCTGTGCGTGAGGTGCTTCAAAAAACGCAAGAGCAAAATCCCAATATTGTTCCGCATTGGGCTTTGGCGGAAGAAGAAGCGGTTGAACTGGAGCAGTGGAAGTCTTTTCCCAGTCTTTGGACGGGTGAAGGTGGCCTGGGTACACGGCTTTCAAATATCAGCAGTACGCTTTTAAACGATTATGATATCGTATTTTTAATGGGTACGGACAGTCCGCAGATAAGCCCTAAGCGACTTTTGCAGATTACCCAAATGATGGAAGTGAACCCGGAGATCGAGCAAACTGTGGGTCCTGCCTCTGATGGTGGGTTTTGGCTGTGGGGGTCTAAAAAACCTTTGCCCAAGAGCGTATGGGAAAATGTTACCTATAGCGTTGATACAACGCTTGAAGAACTCATAGCGCAAGCGCTTAAACACGTTAACTTGGTATATAAAACCTATCGCATGAGAGATGTTGACGAATTAGATGACCTGAAAATGCTTCAAGATACACTTGAGCATAGAGGTGCAACATTGCTCCCTGCTCAAGTGAAACTTCTTGAATGGCTTCAGGCCAATAATCCTACTTTTCAGGGATAAGCCCTTTTGGGGTAAACCTGAGGACCAGCAGTAATATAACCCCCATCATCATCAGGCGCATGTGAGCGGCTGATTTTAGAAGATGTTCGCGCAAGCCGCTGTCTTCTGCCATGCCTGATGTGATCACATCCATAGCCCAAAGACCGATGGGTTCAGCTTGTATCCAGAAGAAACCGATTACAAAACCACCCAAGACTGCGCCCCAGTTATTGCCTGAGCCACCGACGATTACCATGACCCAGATTAAGAAAGTATAGCGCAGCGGTTGATATGCGGTTGGCGTGAAAAGACCGTCTAGCGTTGTTAACATTGCGCCAGCGATACCAACTACGGCAGAACCAAGAATGAAGACTTGTAAATGACGGCCTGTCACGTTCTTGCCCATGGCTTCAGCAGCTGTTTCATTATCGCGAATAGCGCGCATCATGCGTCCCCAAGGGGAAGCAAGTGCTTTTTCTGAAAGGTATAAAATGATCAGGAGAACGATGGTAAAAAGTGCGGCGTAAGACAATTTTACAATGATGGATGAGAGCTCAATTACCGAAACGCCCCAGCGTTCAGCCATATCAATCCAGTAGGGTGACTTTTGAATATCAACTTCATAAGGCACAGGGAAAGGGCGTGGCAGGCCATTTACGTTTTTCACGCCTCTGGTTAGCCAGTCTTCATTTTTCAAAACAGCAATGATGATTTCAGAGATGCCAAGGGTTGCAATCGCCAAATAATCAGAGCGCAGGCCAAGGGAAATTTTGCCAACCAACCATGCAGCGCCCGCTGCCAATAAACCGCCCACTAGCCAGCCAAACAGGATTGGCATGTTAAATCCGCCAAGGTTTCCTGTGCCCGCTGAATCATAAGATTCAATCGCATCAACAGCAGGGTCGAAGTAATAGCGAATTACAAAGAAGCTGACGATTGCGATACTCGTAATCACAAGTTTCCGTGTCCCACCTGAGAGTTTTTTGTAAGCCAGATAAATAGCAAAGATGGCGATGGCCGTTAAAAATGCTGAGAATAGAATTCCGGACCCGCCAGCGGAGATTGCCCCTTGAACCGGTGGAATGGAAACCAACATCGCTGCCATGCCACCCAGGGCTACAAAGCCCATGATACCCACGTTCAGAAGACCAGCGTAGCCCCACTGGATATTAACACCCAAAGACATGACCGCGGATATTAAACAGAAGTTCAGAATGAATAGTGCTGTGGACCAGGAGTTGAAAACGCCAACCATGGCAAACATCACTGCCATGATGGCAAACATGCCTATATTGCGCAGATTTAAGGTCATATCGATTGCCCTTTCATTAGCCCGGTGGGTTTAACCAGCAGCACGATTACCAATATTGTGAATGATACAGCAAATTTGTAATCGGTTGATAGCAGTTGAACCAGTCCCTCTGGCGCCCAACTTTCGGGAACCAGATATCCTATTACGCGTTTGTAGGCGAAGGTTACCGCCACTTCTGACAAGGCAATTACGAAGCCGCCCAGAATAGCGCCTACGGGATTGCCTATGCCACCAACGATGGCTGCCGCGAAAATTGGCAGGAGGATTTGTAGGTATGTGAACGGTTTGAAACTTTTATCCAAGCCGTAAAGTGTGCCTGCGATGGTTGCGAGAATTGCGGTTAAAACCCAAGCAATCATGACAACACGATCCGGATTGATGCCAGAGAGTAGCGCCAAATCTTCATTGTCAGAATAAGCGCGCATGGATTTTCCTGTACGCGTTTTATTCAAGAACCAAAACAGTGCTGCAACGCAGATGACTGTCACAACGATTGTAATGCCCTGCGTCATCTTGAAAGCCAGTCCCTGATCAAGACCTGTCATTTCCTTGAACTCACGGGCAGTAATGATAAAGCGCGAACCATCGGTGAAAATCTGATCGTCAGGCCCGATAACAAAGCGGATAAGACCATTATAAAAGAACATCACGCCCAGGGATGCGATGAGATAGATCACAGGGGTAGACTTTTGCTTGCGGTAAAATTTGTAAACCAGTTTGTCCGTGCCAAGCACAAGCAATACGGCAGCCAGAATACCAATAGGCAAAGCGAGTAAGGCGGTTGGTAGGGGTCCAAGTGAAATGCCGTTTGATTGTAAAAACCAGGTCGCCAGGATGGTGAACATCGTGCCAAAAGCCATGGTTTCGCCATGAGCAAAGTTTGAAAAGCGCAAGATGCCGTAAATTAGTGTAACCCCCAAAGCGCCAAGCGCCAGTTGACAACCATAGGCAATGCCTGGAATTACGAGGAAGTTAAACAAAAGCACAATGGCATTTAAAATGTCTGTCATGTTCCTAACCCCCCAGGAATGCTTTACGCACTTCAGGATCTGCCATTAGGGCAGCGCCTGTGTCCGTATATCTGTTTTTGCCCTGCACCAAGACATAGCCTTTATCCGCAATGTTGAGCGCTTGTTTGGCATTTTGTTCAACCATCAAAATCGCGATGCCGGTTTTGGCAATCTCGATAATGCGGTCGAAAAGTTCGTCCATCACAATGGGAGAAACACCAGCGGTGGGTTCATCCAGCATCAGTACTTTTGGTTGCGTCATCAGCGCACGTCCTACCGCGACTTGCTGACGTTGGCCTCCAGAAAGTTCGCCAGCAGGCTGTTTGCGTTTTTCTTTCAAAATCGGGAAAAGCTCGAACACTTGTTCCATCGTGCCTTGAATTTCGTCATCACGTATGAAGGCGCCCATTTCCAGATTTTCTTCAACACTCATGGTCGTGAAAACATTGCTGGTTTGAGGAACAAAGCCCATGCCTTTTTGAACGCGGGCTTGGGGCGAAAGCAACGTGATGTCCTCGCCGTCCATCATCACTCGACCTGTGTGAATGTTGAGCATGCCAAAGACGGCTTTCATGGCTGTAGATTTGCCTGCGCCATTTGGCCCAACGACAACAGCAATTTCGCCTTTTTCGACACCGATCGTACAATCATGCAGAATATCTGCACCTTTGCCGTAGCCACCCGTCATGTTCTCGCCGATTAGAAAAGCCATTACGCACCCTCTTTTGCAGGTTTGTTCTTCAAGCCAGTGCCCAGATAAGCCTCGATGACTTCTTCATTGTTTTTGACTTCATCTGCTGAGCCTTGTGCGAGAACTCTGCCTTCCGCCATACAGATAACCGGATCGCAAAGCCGCGAAATAAATTCCATGTCGTGTTCAATCATGCAGAACGTATAGCCACGCTCCTGGTTCAAACGCAGGATTGCGTCACCGATTGTATTCAGCAGGGTACGGTTTACGCCTGCGCCGACTTCGTCCAGGAAGACGATTTTTGCATCGACCATCATGGTGCGACCCAGTTCCAACAGCTTCTTTTGTCCGCCAGAAAGATTACCTGCCAGTTCGTCTGCGACCTGTGGGATTTCCAAAAATTCGATGACTTCATTTGCCTTTTGGCGAATGGCTTCTTCTTCTTCGCGGACTTTTTTGAAATTCGTCCATGTGCTGATGAGGCTTTCGCCAGACTGATTGCCCGGAACCATCATCAGGTTTTCACGCACTGTCAGCGTGGAAAATTCGTGTGCAATCTGGAATGTTCGTAACAGTCCTTTTGCAAATAATTCGTGAGGCGTCAGGCCAGATATGTCTTCACCATCCAGTAAAACCCGACCTGAGGTTGGCTTGTGCAAGCCTGCAATTACATTAAATAATGTTGTTTTGCCAGCACCATTAGGGCCGATCAGACCTGTAATAGAGCCGGTTTCAATCGTCAGTGATGCGCCATCTACTGCGCGAATGCCACCAAAATGCTTGTGAACGTCTTCAACGACAATCATGCCATAACCCCCATATAAAAACGGCCCGGTTAATTTCCGGGCCGTTCTGACGAGATAAAAACCTTAGCGGAATTTAGCTGTTGTGTTTTTCTGACCGTCGACCAGAATTTCGCGGTAGTTACCAGCGCTTTCGCCGCCACCGATCAGCTCAACTGCTGTTGCGCCGACGTAGTCGATGTCTTTGCCAGCCGCCAGAAGCTCAAGCGCTTTACCAAGCTCACCTGGAAGAATTTCTTCGCCCGGTGCGTTGGCAACATCCATGACTTTGTCCTTGAAGACTTTTGAGTCAGAAGATTTTGCAGCCTGCATTGCAAGCATGATGAGAGCAGCAGCATCGTATGATTCAGCTGAGAAAGCGTCAGTTTTTACGCCAGCAGCTTTTGCCATTTCATCAAAGATTTCTGCACCCTTGCTGTCTGTGCCAGGAACTGTACCGTAAGAACCGTTCAGTGCATCACCGATAGCAACTGGTAGAGAGTCACCGATCATACCGTCTGGTAAAACAAATGTGTCAAACGCGCCAGAGTCTAGTGAAGCCTGAATTACGCCTTTACCACCTTGGTCAAGGTAACCAGCAACGATAAGTACTTCGCCGCCAGCTTGTGCCAATGCGCCAACTTCAGCAGAGTAGTCGCCTTTGCCATCTTCGTGTGCAGCAGAGATGGTTACCTTGCCACCAGTTGCTTCGTAGTTTGATTGGATGGATTCAGCCAACCCCTTGCCGTAGTCGTTGTTTGTATAAGTGATTGCAACTGACTTAACGCCTTTGTCGTTCAGGATGTCTGAGATAACTTTACCCTGACGTGCATCTGAAGGAGCTGTGCGGAAGAAA
>CALFBU010000294.1 GCA_937951455.1 uncultured Rhizobiaceae group bacterium | reverse complement strand
GCTGCGCTTGTACTTGCGTAGTAACACCGGGCGTAATGCTGTCTTTTTGCGTGTCTTGTATCTGTGACGCGAAATGATTTAGAGCCATGTTATGCACTCCCTTTCAAGCCATCAGAAATAATCTCTGTGCCCGCAATCATTGACAAGCGACGAATGTGTTCGTTGAGCATTACTTTGCAAAGTTGGGAAGTTTCATCTTCGCCTTTTGCATCATCATATGAGGTTATGGCCACAAGGATGCGTGAGAGGTCACCCATCATCTGGTCTCTGTTCTTACCGGATAACGGTTGCAGATCTGTTTCTGCGATATCGCTGGCTTTAACAAGTTTCTTTGCTTTTTTCGAAACGAGCTTCTTGGATTTTGAAAACTTCGAATGAATGTTTGCAAATTGCTTAATCGCTTGCGGCGTTGCAGCATTATTAAGTTTTGCATTGCCCTTAACATCAACCTGATTATGGTTTGGTGAGACGGCTGAATTATTTCTTGTTTCAATACGAGACATTTATCACTCTTTTGATGCGCATGTGCTGTTACGTATGAGATAAGCAATTTTCGTGCCAGCTGCTGAGTTGATCTACGTAATACGCCGCACTGCACGAAGTGCTATGACACAGCCCAATTTGAGCTGCGGTTTTTTGAGAGTTAATCCGGATTTAGTAAGTCAGTGAAATGATTGCGCCATCGCGCTCTATCATAACGCTTGCATCGTCAATGCTGACGATTTTCCAGCCGGCTTTTAAGTTGCTGCCAACACTTCCAACAGTACCATCTTTAAAGAATACAGATGGGTTATCGTCCAGCCATACCGATTTGATCTGCGGAATATTGGTGCCGACATTGGCACGGCTAACGTCACGGATCAGCTGGGGGAAGTTTGACTTGGTGTCATACCACTGCAAGAAGTTTGTCCATCTTGGCAGTTCTTTGTCAGACACATTGCCAAATACACGGATAGAGCCATCTGGTGTGGCTGCTACACGAAGTTTGTGATTTAGCTGAAGGTCTTCCAGCTTAACACGAACAGTCCAGGCAAAAGCCTCACCATTGTTTTGAGCTGGGGCAGTCGCAACTGTTCCCAAAATGGAACTGGAGGTTTTCTCAATGCCGTGCTGAACAGAATTTACAACACGAGAACCTGCTTCTGCGACCGTACCAAGGAAGCCAGCTGCAATGCCATAAACCAAAGGTATCATCGCCAAGACACAGACGAACGCAATGACACGAATAGTTGGTTTTACGAACGATTTGGGATCAGCAATACGCGAGATTGCAATTTCAGTATCTGCAAACGAGATGACTTCATCTGTGCCTATTTCTGCTTCTTGTCCTACTTCGACGATGGAACCGTCTTCCAATGTGACAGGCGCATCGATCGGTTTAACGCTCAGCTTTGAAACAATGCCAGAGGCAAGTTTGATTTCAAAATGATTTGGGTAAGCATTAGAAGCATACAGGATCACATCGTTGTCAGATGCACTGCCAACACTGACAGAGCCGCTTTTTTGGATGTGGGTTGAACCAGCATGTGCGCCATTGAGCACTTCCAACATGTAGTGACCTGCATGTTTTAGTGTGTCATTGGCATTGGAAAGATATGCCTTAGCGTGATTTGCATCCGCGGCATGTATCTTTGAAATACCAGTATCAATTAAATTGTTCACACTCATTTAAAACTCGTTTGGGCTGTTATGCTTGGTCTTCGTTCTTGGCTTTTTCGGCTTTAAACTTACTGTGGACGTTGCTTCAGTGCATAAAGGTCAGCGCCTTTTTTCGTTGTGATTGTCAACGTTTGTGTTGCGCCTTTAATTGCATATTCAAATGCTTCATTTAGCTTTGTGTTGCCTTCAGAAGCGCTTGCAGAAGCAGGCTTGTTGCCTGTCGCAGAAACTGAATCGATGTTAGGTGCGTTCATAACATACTCCGTACTTAAAACTGTTTATCTTGTATGTGTTATACCACATGCACTACGTTGTTTTTTGTTCATTAGTGCTTAGGCGCATAAGGAAAACTACGTATAAATCTACGTTAGTTTTTGCTTACGTTTCCAAAGCGTATGATCTTTAATTTGTCTCTTTTATTGATTTTATTTTTGCCCAAGGCTTCCGCAATCAATTCAACACTGGCGATGTAACTTACTGGCGCGTTGACGATAACGGAGTTGCTGTCTTCGACATATGTCAGGTCATAGGCTTCAGCATTTAAACCGGCACCCTTGATCGCCTGTTCCAGATCTTCCATGTCTGTTTCACCAAGGAAAATTAGTCTTGTCGTATTTTCCGAACCCAGTGAAACGTAGATCTGTTTTTGTTGAAAATGCCATTTTAGATCAAACTGCGGTGCAATTTTTTCCAACATTTCTTCAATGTTCAGCGGCAAGGTCATCTTTTTCAATGTGCCACGTACACGCGGCGTCATTGTTATTTCATAGCCATTTCGACGGGCAGCTTGTCTTAGAAAATCAGGCAAGGATTGCTCAACCACATAAATCTTTGGTTGTTTGGTTTGAGGTGCTGTAATGCTTTGCGTTTGCTCAAAGGAAAGACCGTTTGCATTCGCACTCATGCCAGCACCAGAAAGTGCCAATAAAAGGGAAGCAAGCGCAACTGACTTTGTGTAATTCTTTTTCAGATTAGTCATTATTCTGTTCCTGCTGGTGCGATGCTTTCAACATCCATGTTGATTTCGCCACCCATGTTTGACAAACCCAGTGAACGTGCAATGCGAACGAGATGGCTTAATGTATTCGACTTCGTCTTGCGCCTTATATTGAGACGGTGTGTTTCCACGGTCCGGACTGAAAGGTCGTATTTGTTGGCGATTTCCTTGTTGCAGTAACCGTTTGCCAACAGCGAAAGGATTTCCAATTCCCTTGATGTCAAATCATATGCATTTTTCTGACTGGAGGTTGCATATTTCGCCTGGAAAAGAATGTCTGTCAGGTTTTCAGAGAAGAAATTGCCACCTTCCATCACGGCCTTAACTGCAACGCTGTATTCGCCAGAGTTTGCGTTTTGGCCGATGAAGCCGTCTGTGCCGCATTGTTTGAACTCTTGTAACAAGTTCACGTCCTGCTTGATGTAGCAAACTACCACTTTACGCTTTGGATATTGCTTTTTGTAGGTTCGTATAAACTTGAAAACGTCACTGCCTGGAAGCGATGCACTCATTAACAAAACCTCGTGTTCGTGCTTTTCGCTTGCGTATAAAGCTGCATCAGCATCGCCAGCTTCGGCAATTACGATACATCCGCCAGTGCTTTCCAAAAACTGTCTTAGCCCTTCACGAACGATAGGATGTGAGTCCACAACCATAACTTGAGTTTCGTTAGAATCCATTTCATACCTCATCTTCAAAATTGAAACTGTTTCAAAATCGAACACAGTCGCCTATTTGCAGATGATGTTTCAAGTTTCGTGCCAAGTATCAGCTTTGGATGTTTAAAACCTGGAAAATGATATTTCCCTTGAAAAAGATCAGCTGTGTAACCATTATCCGGTCATGTTAAATCTTTTAAAACGATTATCGCTGGCCATTTTAGGTGTCTTGGGAATTGTATCATTTTCAAGTGCGCAAACTCCCTTGAATGGGGAGCAGGTTGTTTTGTTGCATGGCATTGCTCGTTCTGCATCGCACATGGAAGACCTGGAACAGTTTTTAGAGGATAAGGGATATACGGTTTATAATCTCAATTATCCTTCGACTGAGCATTCGCTTGAAAAACTCACTTCAATTGTTGCCGCAGAGATTGCCAGAAAAATAAGTGCTGACAAGCCGGTTCATTTTATCGGCTATTCGATGGGCGGTATTGTAACGCGCGCCGTTTTGAACAAATTCAGGCCTGATAACTTAGGCCGCGTTGTGCAATTGGCGTCACCCAACAAGGGGAGTGAGGTCGCGGATTTTCTGAAAGACAATTGGCTGTATGAAAAAGTTTATGGCCCCGCTGGCAAGCAGCTTGTGACCGATGGGGCAGGTATTGATGAATTGCTTGGAAAAGTCGATTATGAACTGGGTGTTGTTGCCGGTACGTTTAGCATTGATCCAATTTCATCTTCTCTCATTCCTGGTAATGATGATGGAAAGGTTTCGGTTGAAAGCACTAAAGTAGAGGGTATGAAAGACCACGTTTTGGTTTATTCATCCCATACGTTCTTTCCGCAAAATGAAGAAGTGCAACGCCACGCCTTGGAGTTTATTAGAAATGGCGTATTTATAAAGCAGTGACAACATGAAATTATTCATGCTCATTATTTTAATTAAAAGCCATTAATTTTTGATTTAAACATTAATAAACATAATATAATAGTATTTAAATATTCATTTATA
>CALFBU010000293.1 GCA_937951455.1 uncultured Rhizobiaceae group bacterium | reverse complement strand
CTTTTTGGGTGCTGATAACAAGCCAAAGCCGATTACCGAGCGTGAAGCCAATCAAATTCTAAATCAGGTTCAGGAAGGCGTTGACCGTCCGAAACCATCCATCATGTTTGATGTGGGTGAGAGCATCCGCGTATCAGACGGTCCATTCGCTTCGTTCAACGGCATCGTACAAGAGGTCGATGAAGAGCGCGCGCGCCTTAAAGTGGAAGTATCAATTTTCGGTCGGGCAACCCCGGTCGATCTCGAATATGGGCAGGTTGAAAAAACTTAAGCTCATTTATTAATTCAAATCTTGCGCTTCGGCTTTGCCTCAACGTGCGATTTGAATTGTAACAGTTTAAATCTCACGTGTTTACGCGCAAGATTTAAACAATCAAATTTGTGGGAGGGGAGGTTAATCTGGCCGATTAGCTGAAACCGCACCACGAAACCTTGGCTCAAAACCAATCTTGGTAGCGAGCAAACAACTTAAATCGCACGTTGAGGCAAAGCCGAAGCGCAAGATTTAAGTAACTCAAAAAAGGAATAGAAACATGGCCAAGAAAATTGATGGATACTTGAAGCTTCAAGTTCCAGCAGGCAACGCTTCTCCTTCGCCGCCAATCGGTCCGGCGCTCGGTCAGCGTGGTCTGAACATCATGGAATTTTGTAAGGCGTTTAACGCCAAGACGCAGGAAATGGAAAAAGGTTCTCCAATCCCTGTAGAGATTACAATCTTTGCTGACAAGTCGTTTACCTTCAAGATGAAGCAACCGCCAATGTCTTACTTCATCAAGAAGGCATTGAACCTAAGCTCTGGCTCAAAAGAGCCTGGCCGTTCGGTCGCTGGTAAACTGAACCGTGCGCAAGTCAAGGAAATTGCTGAAAGCAAAATGAAAGACTTGAACGCTGGTGATATTGAGGCTGCAATGCGCATTGTTGAGGGTTCTGCCCGCTCAATGGGTATCGAGGTAGAGGGTTAATCATGTCTGGAAAACGTTATAATAAAGCCGCAGAAGGCATTGATCGCAAACACCTTTACGGTTTGAGCGAAGCAATCGCTATGATTAAAGAGCGCGCGGGTGCAAAGTTCGATGAAACCATCGAAGTTTCCATGAACCTGGGCGTTGATCCACGTCACGCTGACCAAATGGTTCGCGGTGTGGTTAACCTGCCAAATGGTACAGGCCGTTCTGTAAAAGTCGCTGTATTCGCCAAAGATGATAAAGCAGAAGAAGCAAAAGCTGCTGGTGCTGACATCGTTGGTGCGGAGGACCTGATGGAAATCGTACAAGGCGGAACGATTGATTTCGACCGTTGTATCGCAACACCGGACATGATGGGCATTGTTGGCCGTCTGGGTAAGGTTTTAGGTCCTCGTAACCTGATGCCAAATCCGCGCACAGGCACGGTAACAATGGACGTTGCAGATGCTGTTAAAGCTGCCAAGGGTGGTGCTGTTGATTTCCGCGCAGAGAAATCAGGCATTGTGCATGCAGGCGTTGGCAAGGCATCTTTCGATGCAGCCAAAATCGAAGAAAATATCAAGTCATTTGCTGACGCAGTACAAAAAGCAAAGCCAACAGGCGCTAAAGGTACATACGTTCAGCGCGTGGCGATTTCATCAACCATGGGCCCTGGCATCAAGCTTGATCCAGCGACTGTTATTGGTGATTAAAATATAAGAATTCTGGTCTGGACATGAATTTGTGCAGGCCAGTTCGTTTGGTCGGGTAACCGATTAAACACCTGTCCGAGATTGCCGGTGGCCAATTGGCCTTAATATCTCAGCCAAATCGAACGTGTTTACGCGCAAGATTTGGCAAAATGAGACGCCTGCATTAGATGGGAGTGAGAACGAAATTTTTTGAATTTAGGTTCAGTGATTTCAGTTCAAACTCGTAAAGCCTTGTTGGAGAACTTGTTTTTCTGACCTGGGACAGGACCTAGAGCGTTATGGATGCGATTTGGTCTGTTTAGGTAGGTCAAAGAGTTTCGATAACAAAGGCAAACGGAAGGTTTGGTGTTTCGACATCGGATTTTCTAAATGGAGAGAAACTGTGGAAAGAACGGAAAAACGTGAGTTTGTAACGTCCATGAAAGCAGAGCTTGCTGATGCAGGTGCTGTGGTTGTTGCACACTATGCTGGTCTGACTGTTGCTGACATGAGTGCATTGCGCATTCAAATGAAAGAAGCAGGCGGCACCGTAAAAGTCGCGAAAAACCGTCTTGTAAAGTTAGCTCTTGAAGGCACGGAAGCAGAACACATCAGTGATCTATTCAGCGGACAAACATTGATTTGTTACTCTGAAGATCCTGTTGCTGCTCCCAAAGTGGCTGTTGAATTTTCCAAGACCAACGACAAGCTTGTTGTTCTTGGTGGTGCAATGGGCGCTACAAACCTCGATCCAAATGGCGTCAAGTCTCTCGCGAGCCTACCGTCACTGGATGAACTACGCGGTAAACTTGTTGGTCTTGTACAAGCACCAGCAACGAAAATCGTACGTGTTGTCAACGCACCAGCCTCTCAGGTTGCACGCGTTGTCGGGGCATATGCTGCAAAGGGCGAAGCTGCGTGAGGCGAATGTTTCTCGCGGACTTCTCAAAGTTTGAACTAAAAACTGAAATTGAACTTAACTAAGGAATACTAACATGGCTGATCTAGCTAAACTCGTAGATGACCTATCTGCACTAACCGTTTTGGAAGCTGCTGAGCTTTCAACAATGCTTGAAGAAAAGTGGGGCGTTTCTGCTGCTGCACCTGTAGCTGTTGCTGCAGCTGCTGGTGGTGGCGAAGCTGCTGCTGAAGAAAAAGACGAATTTGACGTAATGCTTACAGATGCAGGCGCTTCAAAAATCAACGTGATTAAAGAAGTTCGCGGCATCACAGGCCTTGGTCTTAAAGAAGCTAAAGATCTTGTTGAAGCTGCTCCAAAAGCAGTTAAAGAAGGTTGTACGAAAGCAGAAGCTGAAGAAATTCAGAAGAAGCTTGAAGAAGCTGGCGCTAAAGTCGAGCTTAAGTAATTGCTTTTTATCAGCCGATTATTCGGCTGATTATTCAAATATTACCTCCGGATTCGTCCGGAGGTTTTCTGTCATCTAAGCGACCGGCAGCATGGGTCGAAGATGATGAGTAAAAAGAGTAGGGCTCTTAAAGAACTGTTTGCCCGCAGTTCAAGACGTGATGACAGTCTGACGTTGGACACGTGTCTTGAGAACCGAGTGCCGCAAGTTATATGTATGTGCACGCATAGGTTTTCTGGAGACAGGTCTGGCGAAATACTGCTGCAACATACGAAGGTACCAAAATGGCTCAAAACCATGTTTTTAATGGTCGCAAACGCGTAAGAAAATTCTACGGTAATATTACAGAAGTGGCAGAAATGCCAAATCTGATTGAGGTTCAAAAGCAGTCTTATGATGCTTTCCTCATGGTTGATGAACCAGAAGGTGGACGTGGAGACGAAGGTCTTCAGTCTGTTTTCAATTCGGTTTTCCCGATTACTGATTTTTCAGGCGCTTCAATGCTCGAATTCGTTCGTTATGAATTTGACGCTCCAAAATACGATGTAGAAGAATGTCGCCAGCGTGACATGACTTATTCAGCACCACTTAAGGTTACTCTGCGTCTTATCGTGTTTGATATCGACGAAGATACAGGTGCCAAGTCTGTTAAAGACATTAAAGAACAAGACGTCTACATGGGCGACATGCCTTTGATGACGGGCAATGGTACATTCGTTGTGAACGGTACAGAGCGCGTAATCGTTTCTCAAATGCACCGTTCACCGGGCGTATTCTTTGACCATGACAAGGGCAAGTCACATTCATCAGGCAAACTGTTGTTTGCTGCACGCGTGATTCCTTATCGTGGTTCATGGTTGGACGTTGAGTTTGACGCGAAAGATATCGTTTATTCACGCATCGACCGTCGCCGTAAACTGCCTGCAACTACTTTGCTTATGGCGCTTGGTCTGACACCAGAAGAAATTCTTGAGCACTTCTACACGTTTTCAAAAGTTACCCGTGATGGTGAAGGCTGGAAAATTCCTTTCGATGGCGAAAGCATGAAAGGCAATAAAGCCGAAGCTGATCTGATTGATGCTGACAGCGGCGAAGTTGTTCTTGAAATTGGCAAGAAAATGACTGCGCGTACCATCAAGCAGATCACAGAGAAGGGCGTTAAAAACCTTCGCATCACCAACGAACAGCTGTACGGCAGATTTGTAGCTGAAGATATCGTCAACATGAAAACTGGCGAAATCTACATGGAAGCGGGTGACGAGATTGATGAAAAAGCAATCGAAGTTCTTGATGAAAACAAAATCAAGAACATCCAGATTCTAAACATCGATTACGTGAACATCGGCGCTTACATGCGTAATACGCTTGCTGCGGATAAAAACGATACCAAGCAGGATGCCTTGTTTGATATCTACCGCGTGATGCGTCCTGGTGAACCGCCGACCATGGAAACCGCGGAAGCCATGTTTAACTCTCTCTTCTTTGATGCAGAGCGTTATGACCTTTCTGCTGTTGGTCGCGTGAAAATGAACATCCGCATCAACCAGGAAGTTGAAGATACCGTTCGCGTGCTTCGCAAGGAAGACATTCTTGAGGTTGTTAAAACTCTCGTGAACCTTCGCGATGGCAAGGGCGACATCGATGACATCGACAACTTGGGCAACCGTCGTGTTCGCTCAGTAGGTGAATTGATGGAAAACCAGTATCGCATCGGTCTTCTTCGCATGGAACGTGCGATTAAAGAGCGTATGTCTTCAATCGAAGTTGATACGGTGATGCCGCAAGACCTGATCAACGCGAAACCAGCCGCCGCTGCGGTTCGTGAATTCTTCGGTTCTTCGCAATTGTCCCAGTTCATGGACCAAACAAACCCGCTTTCAGAGATTACGCACAAGCGCCGTCTTTCTGCGCTTGGGCCGGGTGGTCTAACCCGTGAACGTGCGGGCTTTGAGGTGCGCGATGTACACCCAACGCACTACGGTCGTATTTGTCCGATTGAAACACCGGAAGGTCCAAACATTGGTCTGATTAACTCGCTCGCTACATTTGCTCGCGTCAACAAGTACGGCTTCATCGAAAGCCCGTATCGTAAAGTTGTCAAAGGCAAGGTAACGGATGAAGTGATCTATCTTTCTGCAATGGAAGAGGCTCGCTATAACGTTGCTCAGGCAAACGCGGATCTGGATGCTAAAAACCAGTTTGTAAACGAGTTCGTAACCTGTCGTGTTGCGGGTGAAGTAACCATGGTTCCTAGTGAAAACGTGGAACTGATGGACGTATCACCAAAGCAGCTCGTATCGGTTGCTTCTTCACTGATTCCGTTCTTGGAAAACGATGATGCGAACAGAGCGCTTATGGGCTCAAACATGATGCGTCAGGCTGTGCCGCTTGTGCGTGCTGAAGCACCTTTCGTGGGTACTGGCATGGAAGCGGTTGTGGCTCGTGATTCCGGTGCTGCGATTGCTGCAAAGCGTCCAGGCATTGTGGATCAGGTGGATGCAACCCGTATCG
>CALFBU010000292.1 GCA_937951455.1 uncultured Rhizobiaceae group bacterium | reverse complement strand
GGTAACGCGGGAACACATGATGCCATCCAGCCAATCGTGTGCATCCTTGCCTGTGATTTCAAAACGGTTAAAGCCGTTTACTTCTGTCAGGCCGACTTTGGTTTGAACAAGCTCAACTTCTTTCGCAACCAGATCATCCACATTGTTGAAATGGAAGGACAGGTTTTCTTCAAAATCGGATGAAGGCATGATGTAGTCCAGACGCTCCCAGCCGTTAACGGTAGCAAAATGTGCGCCTGCGTTTTTGAGTGTAGAATATAACGGCGTTACTTTTGCCAATCGACCTGCAGGACGATGCTCATGCGGCATGTGGAAACGGAACTCATTCTGATAATCTTCAATGGCTTTCAGGGCTGTATATTCCTGCGTCGCATACTGTGTGAAGCGGCGCGGGTCTAGGCACCAGGTATCATAACAGGCTTCGCCATGCGCGATGATTTGTGCAAGCAACCAGCCATGGCCGCCGCCTTCGCCAAGCCCAGCACGAAGACCCGTAATACAATAGGCATTGCGCTTGCCAGGAATTTTGCCAACCAGCGGCAGGCCATCGGGTGTATAGGTGATTGGACCATTGATGACGGATTTAATGCCAGCTGTTTCCAAGCATGGGATGCGGTGGAAGGCGCCTTCCATTACATCAACCACACGATCAAGATCATCGGGGCAAAGCGCGTTTACAAAGTTTGGATCGATGCCGTCCAGTCCCCAGGTTTTACAATCCTGTTCGTAGAAACCGATGAGCAAGCCTTTCTTTTCTGCGCGTTGGTAGAAGTCCGCTTCAGGACAGCGAATGAGCGGTGAGCGGAAGTCTTCGCCGTGTGTCTCTGCAAGCGCTTCAATTTCAGGAAGCGTTTCGGTCAGCATGTATTGGTGTTCCATTGAAGCAACAGGGTGTTCAACGCCCATCATTTTGCCGACTTCGTTACAGCGGTATCCGCCTGCATTGACGATGGATTGACAATGAATATCGCCTTTGTCCGTATGGACAATCCAGCTGTCATCTGGCTTTTGGGTAAGCGCTGTCACAGGCGTAAAGCGATGGACTTCTGCGCCTGCTTTTCTGGCACGTCTTGCCAATGCCTGACAAAGTTGTGCCGGATCAATGTCGCCGTCCAGCGGATCCCAAAGCGCGCCGAGCAGACCGTCTTTTGAAATAATCGGATGGCGGCGCTGACATTCGTCTGGGTCGATCAGTTCAAATTCAACGCCCATGCCTTTTGCCATGGAAAGGAAGTGATTGTAGCCGTCTATATGATCTTGTTTGGTCGCCAGACGCAGACCGCCTGTCGCGTGGTGATAATTGATTGGATACTCAGGATCATCCGCAAGCTCTTTATACAGATTGATCGAATGCGTTTTGAGGCCAACCATGGTTTGGTTGCCGCCGAAGTTTGTTACTTGTGCTGCAGAGTGCCAGGTCGTGCCGGATGTAAGTTCATCACGCTCCAGTAACATGCAATCGGTGATGCCCTCTTGGGTAAGATGATAGATTGTAGAACAGCCTGCAATTCCGCCGCCAATTACCACTACGTCTGTTTGCGTTTTCATCTCATGAACTCCCAATTTTAAAATCCAGTTGAGATTGAAATGGGGACGTTATTCGGTCAAGTGTGATACGGCTGCGGAGACATTAATTTTGATAAAATCAAATCAATGATTTTGTTTTTCGGATGTATGAATAAGGCGCACATTATTTTTTAAAAACGGCAGGGCTTTCTCAACACGCTTGAGAAACACGTCTTCAAGGCTTGATCTTAAATGTTGTGAAAACCGAAGTGGAATTTCTCCCATGGTATCACGTCGAGAATAAAGCGCGATGGTTCTGGAAAAGTTCGGAAAGGGAATGGGACTGCCGTAAAGATTGTTTTTATTCGCACCCAGATAGGCTGATGCAGTCGTTATTGCCCAGCCGTTAAATTGCTCCACAAGCGCAAAAACGGCTTGTGTGCTGGAGCACTCATATTTCTTTTGAGGCATGTTTTTGATCCTGCGCAGTTGGGCTTCGATTTGCCTGCCCATCAACTGTTCTTGGGAATAGCGAATGAAGGGCAATTTCATCAAGTTATCAATCGAAGCATTCGCAATCTCAGGCGTGCTGGCCACCAAAATATAAGGATCGTATAAAACAGGGTGCTCTTCAATCCAGTCGATATCGGCTGTGTTGTCGGCTGCGATTATCATGTCAAAACCACGGCTTGAAAGCGCGGCATGGTTTTCATGGCTGGCGCCGCTTCTGATCGTAAAATTGCATTGGGGAAATTCATTCTGAAGCTTGGCAATCCAGTGGGGCAAGACTTCGCTGTCAAAGTCCTCAATAACGGCCATGGCGATATCCATCTTGGGGGCATGGCTGGCGCTCGACATTTCTGCCTTGGCGATGGTGACTTCATCGAGTATGGATTGGGCACGTGGCGCAAAGAGTTCGCCTGCTGCGGTCAGCTGAAATCGTCGTGACGACCGTTCAATAAGGCGCGCATCGAGAATTTCTTCCAGATTTGAAAGCTGTAGAGAAACTGCAGATGCACTTGCACCAAGACGCTTGGCGGCTTTGGAAATCGAGCCTTCTTCAATGGCTGCGACAAAGACTTCTATGGCTCTTAAAGAGAGTTTACCCTGTGCTGCGTCTTTCATCGAAAACCTAAAAACTAAAAATCGATTTAACTTAACTTAGGTTATATGCCTTGTGAGATGACCTGCCAAGCGTAATCATTAAACCTGATTTGGAGACCAAGATGTCAAAACGCAAAACAGGTGGCAGGGCAGGGCGCATCGCGATGCGCCAAGCGCCGGTTCAAAAACATCTCCCCGCCGCGCCCGGCCAAGTGGGTGGGCAATATAAGCCGCTCAATGAAAAAGAGCTGCAAGATATTCTGGATGCGGCCTTTGAAATTCTGGAAGACATTGGCATGTCTGAAGTGCCCGACGTCGTGATGCAGAAAGCGTTGGAGCAGGGGTGTCATATCAATGAACTTGGCAGGCTGTCTTATCCTCGTGCCTTTGTTGAAGATATCATCGATGGTGCTTGCAAGTCATTCACGTTTCACGGCCGCGATCCAAAACATGACATTGAAGTGGGCGGTGACAAGGTCTGGTTTGGCACAGGTGGTGCAGGCGTGCAGACGCTTGATATGGATACAGGGCTTTACCGGCCTTCAACTCTTAACGATTTGGCACAATTTACGCGATTGATCGACAAACTGGAAAACATTAATTGGTTCGTGCGCTGTTGTATTGCGACTGATATTCCAGACAATTTTGATGTGGAAATGAATACGGCCTTTGCCTTGGTGAAAGGCACAACAAAACCTGTGGGTATGAGTTTCACACTTGGTGAATATGTGGCGCCGATTGTCGAGATGTTTGACATGGTTTTGGGCGGTGAGGGCAAATTCAAAGAACGACCTTTCTGCAAGGTGCATATCTCGCCTGTTATTTCACCACTTCGATATGGGGAAGATGCTGTGGATGTCATGTTGGCAGCGCTTGAACATAACATGCCGATTAATGAAATCATTGCCGCCCAATCAGGCGCAACAGCACCCGCTACGCCTGCGGGCATGTTGGCGCAAACGACTGCAGAAACATTGGCTGGGTTGATTTTGGTCAATCTGTTCAAGCCCGGTCATCCGACGATCTTTTCCAATTGGCCTTTTGTGCTGGATCTCAGAACTGGGGCGTTTTGTGGGGCTGGGGGTGAAATATCCATGATGAATGCGGCGGCCGCACAAATAGGCAATCATCTTGGCTTGCCAACTGGTGTTGCATCCTCAATGGCGGATGCAAAGGCGGTGGATGCGCAGATGGGTGCGGAAAAAGCCTTGTCGGCGCTTGCCTGCGGTTTGTCTGGCGCGAATATGGTTTATGAAAGTGCTGGCATGATGGCTTCGCTCTTGGGCGTGTCGTTTGAAGCATTTGTATTGGACAATGAGATGCTATCCAACGTCCACCGCACCATTCGTGGGTTTGAAGTGAATGAAGATACACTTGGGGTAGCAACCATAAAGGAAGTCGTGACGACTGGTGAAGGGCACTTTCTGGGCGGCCCGCACACGATGGGCGCGATGGAGCGCGATTATTACTATCCAAAACTTGCCAATCGGGACACGCCACGCGAATGGAATGACAAAGGTGCGCCAGATGCCTGGAGCGTTGCTCGCGAAAAAGCGCGCGCAATCTTAAATGCTGAACCTGATACTTATGTCAGTGATGATGTAGAAGCGGCTATTCGCGCCAAGTGGAATATTCTTCTCTGATAGAAAACAGAAAACCCAGCTTTATAGCCGGGTTCTCTTAGAATGCTTGCTATTTCTTAGTACGGTGAGCGACACTGTTTTACGCGGCCACCGTATGAAACATATGTATTTGAGCGTGCCTGGTAGCTGCGGTAGCGGTTGTAGCACCAGTTAACGTGTGCACTGCCACGGTCAACATAAACTGGCTCGCGGTATACGCGGCGTGGTTCAACATAAACAACATCCGGACTGCGGCGACGCTGTGATGAGCCGATGACGCCGCCGACGACACCACCCACCAGACCGCCTACAAATGCATCACGACTTCCTGCTTGTGCGCTTGTTGTTGTGGATACAGCAGTTGGAATTGCCATGGTGATTGCTAGAACTGCAAGTGCTGAGTTTTTAAAAAAAGTATTCATGATTTGGTTTCCTTCTGTTTGATTTAATTTGAAGGGCCTGTTTTCCCCTCCGACACAAACAAGGTAACAAGAGTGTTCACGAAAATGTGTGCAGTTCGTCACATGGTAAATAATATCCATATTATTCAATTATTTAAGTTGTTATTATACGTGATTAAAGTGCTTTTTTCTATAATTCGGACCCAGGAAAGGATGTTTTGAATTGAGAAAATTACATTTCAAATTGAGCATTCAAATATCAACGGATGCTTGACTTTAAGGCTGTATGGAGTCTATATGCACCCAAATGGCGTGGGATTTCCCGCGCCTTTTATTTGTTATTCACTTATTGAATATGTCGGAAGACTGAAAAAAGATGGCCCGCTTGTGGTTTCACATGTGAGAGCTTGGTTGAACACTGGAAGGAAAAAAGATGTTCGCAGTCGTAAAAACCGGTGGCAAGCAGTATCGCGTTGTCGCTGAGGATACGTTAAAAATTGAGAAGATCGCTGGCGAAGTTGGTGATTTTGTAGAATTGTCAGAAGTATTGATGGTCGGCGAAGGTGCTGATGCAACAATCGGAGCGCCGCTTGTAGAGGGTGCGATGGTTTCTGCTGAAATCCTTGACCAAGGTCGCGCTCGCAAGGTTATCGCCTTTAAAAAGCGTCGTCGTCAAAACTCACGTCGCACAATCGGTCACCGTCAGCACCATACGCTTCTTCGTATTGCTGAAATTCTGACTGACGGTAAAAAAGCTTCGAAAAAAGCAGCAGCGCCAAAAGCGGCAGCTCCTGCTAAAGAAAAAGCTGCACCAGAAGCAAAGGCTGCTCCTAAAAAGGAAGCACCGAAGAAAGAAGCAAAATCTGAAGCACCAGTAGCTGGCGCGCCATTGTTTACAGCGCCTTCTGGTGATAAAGACAAGCTTACAGATATTAAGGGCATTGGCCCGGTAGCTGAAAAGCAACTATATGAGCAAGGTATTACAACATTTGCTCAAATCGCCGCTCTTTCAGCAGAAGATATTGCAAGAGTTGATGAATACATGCCATTTAGCGCTGCACAGATCGAAGACTGGCAAGCTCAGGCAAAAGAAAAGACTAAGTAAGTCGCAAACCTAAGGAGACTATAAGATGGCACATAAAAAAGCTGGTGGTTCATCCCGTAACGGTCGCGACTCCGCAGGTCGCCGCCTAGGCATTAAAAAATTCGGTAACGAAGAAGTCGTTTCAGGCAACATCATCGCTCGTCAGCGTGGCACAAAGTGGCACCCTGGCAACAACGTTGGTATGGGCAAGGATCACACAATCTTTGCTGTCGTTAATGGTAAAGTTGAGTTCCAACGCAAAGCTAACGGACGAACATTCATTAACGTAGTCCCGGCAGAAGCTGCTGAGTAACCGGTAATCAATTAGCCGGTGTTTCGAACCCCGGTCAATATGATTTTTAAATTGCATGGGGGAGACGGGACACCGCCTCCCTTTTTTGCATATGGAGAAAGTCATGACACGAGAAGAAAGAAACGAAGCGCAAAGCCTCGCTTTCGCCTGTGAAATTTTGACAACAGAAAATCTGGTATTACGTGCACCCAATAAGGATGACGTACAAGATATTGCTGTGTTGGCTAATAATCGTAAAATTTCAAGCATGCTCGAATCCATGCCTTATCCATATTTTGATAAACACGCCCAGGAATTTATCGACAATGTGTCAAAGCCTGAAGCGGGTGAAGTGGTATTCGCCATTACTTCCGCAGATAGCGGTGCCTTGATGGGTATCTGCGGTATTCATCTTGTGAACCGTCGTTTTGATTTGCCGCATCTTGGTTATTGGCTGGGTGAGGAATATTGGGGCAAGGGGTATGCTACCGAATCTGCGCGCGCAATTGTTGATCTGTTCTTCAAGGCTGGCAGTGAAGATACGCTTTTGATGTCTGTCCTTGCAGATAATAAAGCATCGCGTCGTGTCATTGAAAAATGCGGTGGTAATTTCTGGAAACAGGAAACACATTATTCTGAAGTCATGAAAAAAGATCAGGTTGTTGATCATTTTCGTATAACCCGTGAAAGTTGGATGGGCGCAGTTGCCGCCTAAACATTGGAAAGGCTTGGGGAGAACATCATATGAAATTTCTTGACCAAGCTAGGGTTTTTATTCGTTCTGGTGACGGTGGCTCTGGTTCACTTTCTTTTCGTCGTGAAAAATACATTGCCATGGGCGGCCCTGATGGTGGTGATGGCGGTAGGGGTGGTGATGTTTGGGTTGAAGCCGTAGACGGTCTCAATACGCTCATCGATTACCGTTACCAACAGCATTTCAAGGCACCGACTGGCGGACACGGCATGGGTCGCAATCGCAATGGTGCAAATGCAGATGATGTGATTTTAAAAGTCCCCGTCGGAACACAAATTTATGAAGAAGATAATGAAACACTGATTGCTGACCTGGATGAACTGGGTCAGCGCTACCGTATCGCCAAGGGTGGCAATGGCGGGTTTGGTAATGCGCATTTTAAAACTTCAACCAATCAGGCGCCACGCCGCGTTAATCCCGGTCTTGAAGGCAAGGAGCGCTGGATTTGGCTTCGCCTGAAGTTGATTGCGGATGCCGGCCTTGTGGGTTTGCCAAATGCAGGCAAGTCGACCTTTCTTGCAAGTGTTACGTCGGCCAAGCCCAAGATCGCTGATTATCCATTTACAACGCTTCATCCTAATTTGGGTGTTACCAAAATTGATAACCGCGAATTTGTGATTGCCGATATTCCCGGTCTTATTGAAGGTGCGCACGAGGGGGTGGGTATTGGAGACCGTTTCTTAGGGCATGTGGAACGCACGCGCGTTTTGCTGCATCTGATTTCTGCCAATGAAGAAGATGTGGCGGAAACCTATCGCATCATTCGAGGTGAGTTGGCTGCCTATGGTCATGGGCTTGATGAAAAACAGGAGATTGTAGCGCTCAGTCAGGTGGACAGTGTTTTGCCGGGTCACCGTGAAGAAAAGCTGGAAGCTCTGGAAGAAGTGCTTGGTTATAAGCCGATGGAACTTTCATCTGTGACGCGTGAAGGCGTGGAAGATGTGCTTCGTAAAATGCTTGCAGAAATTGATGGTGACAAAGAAGCCGAGCTGGCTGCCGAACAGGAAGACGAGGAGCCAAAAGCAGGAGACTGGCTAGAATGTTAGTATCTGCCTCTTCTTATAAACGCATTGTCATCAAGATAGGGTCTGCGCTTTTAGTGGACAATCAATCCGGCTTAAAGCGCGATTGGCTCAACTCACTTTGTTCTGACGTACATATGTTGCGAGAAGCAGGTTGTGAAGTTCTGCTGGTTTCATCTGGTGCGATTGCGCTTGGGCGCAAGCAACTTGGACTTCCGATGCGTGTTTTGAAACTGGAAGAAAGTCAGGCTGCAGCTGCGACCGGACAAATCTTGTTAGCACGTGCCTACAGCGAAGCGTTGGGTGAATATGATTATCAAGCAGGGCAGGTTCTCTTAACGCTTGGGGATACAGAAGAACGTCGCCGCTATATTAATGCGCGCGAGACGGTTTCGACTTTGTTGAAGCTTGGTGCAGTGCCAATTATCAATGAAAACGATACGGTTGCCACCAGCGAAATCAGATATGGTGACAACGACCGACTGGCTGCGCGTGTCGCGACCATGGTTAGCGCCGATTTGCTCATCCTGCTTTCCGATATCGATGGGTTTTATTCGGGCATTCCGGGCAAGGATAAAAACGCCAAGCGCTTTGATCGTATTCAGGATATCACGCCTGAGATTGAAGCGATGGCGGGTGATGCTGGTACGGAACTTTCCAAGGGCGGCATGGTGACCAAGCTTGAAGCGGCGAAAATTGCAATGTCCGCTGGCACTTCCATGGTCATTACATCAGGCAAAAAGAACCATCCCTTAAAATCGCTTTTTGAGGGTGGTAACGCGACCTGGTTTGATGCGCAAGAAACGCCAGTTACTGCCCGTAAAAAATGGATTTCCGGGCAGATTGAACTGGGCGGAAGTATTGTTATTGATGCAGGTGCTGCAAGTGCCTTGTCTCAAGGTAAAAGTTTATTGCCTGCTGGCGTTACAGAAGTGACAGGTCATTTTTCGCGCGGCGATGTTGTGGCCATTATCTCAACGGATAATGAAGCGCTTGGTTGCGGTCTTGTTTCATATGGTGCAAAAGACGCACGTCAAATTTTGGGTCGTCAGAGTGACGAGATAGAATCAATTCTTGGCATAACATCGCGCGGTGCACTCATTCACCGCGATAACCTCGTTTTAAAAACACAAGCAAGACAAATGGATAAGAACGATGCTTGATACCGTAGCAATGGAAGACGTTAAAAACGTAATGGCAGATATGGGCGCGCGCGCCAGGAATGCAGCGCAGACTCTGGCTACTGTTTCTCCCGAAGCGAAAAATAAAGCCTTGATGATTGCTGCAGAAAAGCTTTGGGAAACACGTGAAGCCATTTTGACAGCGAACGAAAAAGACATGTTGGCTGCAAAAACCAACGGAATTTCTGCCGCTTTTCTGGATCGCTTGAAGCTTGATGAAGATCGCATCAAAAGCATGATAGAAGGTCTGAAAGCCATTGCAGAATTAAAAGATCCAGTGGGTGATATCATCGCGCAATGGAATAGACCTAATGGTCTTAATATCTCGCGTGTGCGAACACCGCTTGGGGTAATTGGTGTTATATTTGAATCCCGTCCTAACGTTACCGCTGATGCAGGTGCGCTTTGTTTGAAGTCTGGTAATGCGGTTATTTTGCGTGGTGGATCGGACTCTTATCATTCATCCAATGCCATACATGCGTGTTTGGTTCATGGGTTGAGAGAAGCTGGCCTGCCAGAAGACAGCATTCAAATTGTGCCAACCACGGACAGGGCTGCAGTGGGTGAA
>CALFBU010000291.1 GCA_937951455.1 uncultured Rhizobiaceae group bacterium | reverse complement strand
AAGCGCTACAATAGCGTGACCAGCTTCATGATAAGCTGTGTTCATTTTTTCTTCTTCAGACATGGCGGTTGAACGACGCTCTGCGCCCATCATCACTTTGTCTTTAGCGTCCTCAAATTCTGCCATACTCACCATACGACGATTGCGACGTGCAGCAAGAAGTGCGGCTTCGTTCACAAGGTTCATAAGATCAGCACCTGAGAAACCTGGCGTACCACGAGCAAGAATTTTCAAGTCTACATTATCTGTTAGTGGCACTTTACGTGAATGCACTTTCAGAATTTTTTCGCGGCCTGTTACATCCGGATTTGGTACAACTACCTCACGGTCAAAACGACCAGGGCGGAGAAGTGCAGGATCAAGCACGTCAGGACGGTTTGTAGCAGCAATGAGGATAATACCTTCATTTGCCTCAAAACCATCCATCTCAACCAAAAGTTGGTTCAAGGTTTGCTCGCGCTCGTCGTTACCACCACCATGGCCAGCGCCACGGTGACGACCTACCGCATCGATCTCATCGATGAAAATGATACAGGGCGCATTTTTCTTGGCTTGTTCGAACATGTCACGGACACGGCTTGCACCTACACCAACAAACATTTCAACAAAGTCTGAACCTGAAATTGTAAAGAAAGGCACATTGGCTTCACCCGCAACAGAACGTGCAAGCAAGGTTTTACCCGTGCCTGGAGGGCCTACAAGCAAAACACCATGTGGTATTTTACCACCAAGACGTTGGTACTTTGTCGGATCACGAAGGAAGTCTACAATTTCTTCAAGATCTTCCTTGGCTTCATCAACACCGGCCACATCTTCGAAAGTTACACGGCCTTGCGTTTCTGTAAGCATTTTGGCTTTTGATTTGCCAAAGCCCATCGCACCTTTGTTTGAACCCTGCATTTGGCGCATGAAGAAAATCCATACCCCCAAAATGATAAACATCGGCAACCAGCTGATAAACATACCGAGTAGAGAAGAACCCTCGGTAGGTGGAGAAGCATTGATAACAACGCCGCGCTCCTCAAGCTTGCTTACGAGTGCCGGATCATCGGGCGCATAAGTTTCAAATCTGCTATCATTGTCAGCGTAGACACCCGTAATCACGCGACCGGCGATTTCTACACTTTTGACATTGTTATTTTCAACTTCGTCAAGAAATTTCGAATAAGCAACCTCAGACGCTCTGGTCTGCTGAGCGGGGTTCTGGAACAGATTAAACAAGGCAATCAACATCACACCGATGATTGCCCAAAGAGCAAGATTTCTGAAATTAGAGTTCATTGAAACTTCCTGAAATGCGTTTACCTAATATTTCATTATAATAGGTTTTTAATTTTATACCTTAAGATAGGTTCGGTTAGGTTAATTGCCAAGTGCGGTTGAGACAATAATTTCACCGATTACGAATTGTTGAATAGTGCATAACATAAATTAGTTCACATGACCAAAGCTTGCCATGCGAGTTTTTAACGCATCAATAAAATCCAGCAGTGAGAAATCATATTCAGGGCAAAAATGCTCAATCGACCGCACCGTCAGCGACAGTTTCATTTTTGCAGGCATTTCAAAGCCTTTTATAAAAGGTAAAATAACATCGTCACCATCCCCGCAAAGATAAGGTGTGCCGCCTAAAACAGCGCGCGGCTTGATATCGAACTTGCGTCCCCTAGCCTGCTCAAGCGCCTGTAATTGATCAAACGATAACGGGCCACAAAAATATGAAGAAGCGCTGTTATTTTCGATTGTAAAACGCCCGTCCCATAAAACATGATCTCCAGGTCCTACGACAATCGAAGGCAGGTTTCTTTTTTCACGATAAAATCTTAGAGCACCTCTGTTTTTTTCGATGACGCAATGCCCCAATGTCATACGGTCTTCAAAATCATTACTCAAAAGTTTAGCTACGGAAGGCTCAGAGGCAAAATATGCGGCCCCACCAACAGTCGCAATCATAACCTGCAATACAAGTCTCTTCACCGCTACAGGAACATCCTTCAAGGCATGATCCGGGAGGGCATAAAGTGGCCCTTGGGAAAACGTAACATGCTCCGATAAAATACTGGAAGCAGCAACGGCTATGGACTTACGCAATTCTCCAGAAACTTTTGCAAACTTGCAAAGTTCAGCAATGCGTTTTTGATCATCCCCCAAAGTATTTCGGATGCGAACACGCTCATAAACCTCATCAGAATTGCTCGGATCTTCAATCCAGCTTTGGTTCATTTCTTTCAGATATGCTCTTAATTCACTTCTGCTTACATTTAGCAAAGGACGCACAAGCCTTGTGCGTTTTGGCAAAAGCATCAGCGGTGCAATACCTGAAAGGCCACGCCCTTGTTGCCCTTCTTCACCGCGTGCATTGCGCATCAGGATTGTTTCAGCCTGATCATTTGCCGTATGGCCAACCAAAATCGTTTTGGCACCAATGTCCAATGCAAATTCTTCCAACAGTTCATAACGTGCATTACGTGCCGCTTGAGAAATACCGCTATCGGGTTTTATACCATCCCAGGCAAGTGTGAGATGTGGCAAGCCTAAGCCTTCGCTAACACCTGATACAAATCCAGCCTCTGCTGCCGCTTCAGGGCGCAAACCATGGTCAATTGTCACCACTTGTATCGTGGCATCAACGCTTTTTGCCCAGCTGGACACAAGCAATAAGAGTGCGATGGAATCGCTACCACCCGATACGGCAACAATGATGGGATTGTCCGTATCAATGTCATCAAAAAGCACTAAAGGGTTAATCGATACGGTCATTTAATCCTGGTTCGCCTTTTTTTAATTTGTCAGGCAACGAGCAGCATTTTGCTCATAGGCAACGTTACGGCGCACAGCACGAGAACTATCTGGATATTTCTGCGTTACTTTTGCAAAGGTTGCACAAGCAAGTTCTCGCTGGTTCAAACCAGCCAAGGAAACACCCAGTTTTAAAAGAGTCTGCGGGCCAAACTTACTGTTCGGCCAGCGATTTTGTGCGTCAAGATACACTTCAGCTGCCTGCTTGAATTGACTACGCCCCAAATAACTTTCGCCCAGCCAAAACCGAGCCTCCGGCATGCGGGGATGATCAGAAAAGTTTTCTGAAAACCGTGTTAAAGCAATTTCAGCGTCTTGGTATCTTCCCGTTTGCACGTGATTATATCCAAGATCAAACAAGTCATTCGCACTCTGGGGTAAATCCTGTTGCGCTTCACCAGCCTTTGGCAAAGCAGTAAGATCAAGCGGCTTGCCGATTGTGCTATCGATAATATTGCCATTTTCATCAAACTGAATTGTGCCAAGCGTGCCAGATGGATTTGGATCAAGACCACCTTCGCCTTGATAAATCTC
>CALFBU010000290.1 GCA_937951455.1 uncultured Rhizobiaceae group bacterium | reverse complement strand
ACTCATCACCACCCATTCTTGCTACTATCCCATGATCATCGACGCATTTAGCAATACGTGAAGCAACAGTTGCAATGACAGTGTCACCAGCTAGATGGCCATAAGTGTCGTTGACTGCCTTGAAATGATCAAGATCAATGCAAAGAACAGCACACGTATTAGTATATTTTTTTTCAGCAGCCTCTGATAAAGCCTGATCAAATTGAATTCTGTTTGGAAGCCCTGTCAATGCGTCGTGTAGTGCAAGAAACCGATTTTCTTCTTCATTTTTTTTCAACTCGGACAATAAATTCCCGTATCGAGATGAAAAAATTGCTAAGGCTAGGCTCACCGTTAACAGCATTAGCGCCACAATGGGAATGGACTGACTCCAAATCTCAGAAGATGGTTTTTCTTCTCTCCATGTAAGCCAAATATTTGATTTGCCGAATTGCACGCCAATGTCCTTATCAGTGAGAGAGCTTACATTTTGAACAATTTTAATATCATCCAATTCCAACTTTTTTGATATCTCTCCTATTACCTCATCAGTAACAGGTTTAAAAACCAACATGATATGAGGATTGCCTTTAGGTAATAGAAATCCTTCACTTGGCACAATAGCTTGAGCAATGATTATACCAAATGTGCCATCAATTACTCGATAGTCTGCCGCATAAGCGATTGTGCCTTCACGAATGGGATTAACAGGAAATCTGTATCCTCCATTAACTTTCTTTCGGTATTTGAAATAAAATTGATTAGCTGATTTTATTAGATCCATATTTTGATCGATAAGATTTTGTCCATCCCTTGGTGACAAGGTTTTGTTTTTGAAAACGGCTACACGCGGTTTTTCATCTCTACCAATTATGACAGTCGATTGAATTTCAAAATCTTCCCACAGCCAGTTTGTTATCTCACGGCGAACAAAGTTTTTGTCTAACTCTGAACCAAGTGCCTCTAAAGTGGCATCCCAATTTGAAATTTGCGACTGGTCTCTTGCAACAATAGCTATTTGTTGATCCAGCTCATTTTTGACTAAAAGTTTAGTATCTTCACGATGAATCCTGTCCGCGACACTACCAGCAGACATAAGAACGTATGTTACACAAACGGCAATCAGCAATAATATAACCAAAGCGGATATATGCACCAATCGTCCTAAATTGTCTTGCAATGTAAACCTAAACATCTAAATCCTAAGAGATAAAATGTTAAGGTAACAAATATTCCTAAATATTGATTAGAAAATTTCACTAAGGTTTTTGCACATCGCAAAAGGTTTTAATAACCATAAATCAGGCATAACACTGTAGCCTTTTGACAAAGCATTATTAAAGAAACCAACAAATCAAAAATATTTCAACGACAGCCTATCTCGTTATAATCTCAGGACCCATCATCGTGGTTGGCAGCCATGTCGAGATCGACGGAATGTAAGTCACCATGATCAGGAAGATGAACATGATACCAACCCAGGGGAGTGCGGCTTTCACAACATTGGTGACCGACATTTGCGCCACCCCGGCAGTAACAAACAGGTTCAGTCCGACCGGTGGTGTGATCATCCCTATCTCCATGTTGACGACCATGATGATGCCAAGGTGAATAGGATCGATGCCAAGTTCCATGGCGATTGGGAAAACAAGCGGTGCGACGATGATCAAGAGACCTGACGGCTCCATGAATTGGCCACCAATCAGCAAAATGATATTGACGACAATCAGGAATGTAATCGGACCAAGACCGGCAGCCAACATACTCTCTGTAATCACCTGAGGAATTTGCTCTTCGGTCAACACGTGCTTCAAAATCAACGCATTTGCGATGATGAACAAAAGCATGATGGTAAGCTTGCCCGCTTCGAAAAGAGTTTTCTTGGTGTCAGGGTGAAACCATGCACTGATGACGGCTTGCGGCTTGCGCAATATTGAAGTGTTTTTCTCATCACCCATAACCGCCAATGGCCCCATGTCGCGGTAGACAAAGTTTGCGATGAAGAAAGCGTAGATTGCAGCAACTGCCGCCGCTTCCGTTGGTGTAAAAATACCGCCATAGATACCACCGAGAATGATGATAATCAGGAACAGTCCCCAGAATGCATCCTTACCGGAATCAAATATTTCTCTAAATCCCGCAAACGGTTGCGAAGGAAGACCCTTCACTTTCGCCCATACAAAAATGCCAAGCATCAACATTAAGCCAGCCAGAAGTCCCGGGAAAACACCCGCAAGGAACATACGACCAACTGATACGTCAGTTGCAGCGGCATAGACAACCATCACGATGGATGGCGGAATAAGAATGCCGAGCGTACCCGCATTACAAATGACACCTGCAGCAAATTCCTTTGTGTAACCTGCTTCGCGCATACCCGCGATTACGATAGAACCAATCGCCACAACCGTTGCAGGCGAAGAACCTGAAAGGGCTGCAAACATCATACAGGCAAAAACCGATGCAATCGCAAGGCCGCCGGAAAAGTGGCCCACACAGGCGTTTGCAAATCGAATAATCCGTTTGGCAACACCGCCCGTCGACATGAAACTCGACGCCAAAATGAAGAAAGGAATAGCCAACAAAGTATAATGACCATCAAAGGCGGAGAACAATGTTTGTGCAATTGAGGCCAGTGAACCGTCTGAATATACCAGAAGGAAAATCATGCTCGACAAGCCAAGCGAAATCGCGATTGGCACACCAATCAGCATTAGCCCGATAACAAGCGCAAAGAGGATAGCAACTTCCATTAGTTATTCTCCCCTTCTTGGGCATTATTGCTGGTGACTTCTTCCATCAATTCTTCAACTTCGTGGCTGGCAATAACGCCAACCTGCTGGTCGGTAATCACGTACCAGGTGGCCTGAATGAAACGGTAAAGTAAAAGCGCCATCCCTATCGGCAAGGCAGCATAGGGAATGAAGCGAGGCAGTTTTTCATAAGCTTCGCCATCATTAAATACGTCGCTGATCCAGGTCAGGAAAAACGGCACAGGCAAATCGTCTGTCTCATAAAAAGCGCGTTTACCGATAAAAGGCGACCAATAATCCCAAGCGCCTTTAAGTAAAAGTGCTGCAAATAATACACATGCTGCGCAGGCAATCAGAGTGAGAATTTTACGTACATGCTTAGGTACCATAACGAGAACGACATCAACTCCGATGTGGAAGGTTTGTTTAACACCGTAAGAAGCGCCGATTAAAACCAGCCAGGCAAATAGAAATACGGTAGCTTCAAGCCCCCAGAGAATATTTGCATTGAAAACATAGCGCGCAATGACGTTTGCAAATGTGATAAGCGTCATCAACCCCAGCGTTACCGCGATGAAGGTTTCTTCTATGTTATCAATAATGGATTTAGGTTTTGATTGGGTATGCATGATGAGCACCTCAAGAAAGGTTTGCGGCAGTTATTATAAACTGCCGCAAGATTTTACTTTAGAGTAGAAAGCTTAGTTTGTTGCTTGAGCAGCGTCGATAAGATCTTTACCGATATCGCCTTCAAACTTTGCCCATACTGGCTTAAGGGCATCAACCCAAGCCTGACGTTGCTCAGGTGTTAGCGTGCGAACTACACCCCCTGCTTCAATAATCTTGGCTTTGTTGTCTTCATTCACAGCAAAAGATTCTTTGTTGCGTGTTTCAGTCACTTCTTTAAGAATTGTCAGGAACTGATCACGAACACCTGCATCAAGACCGGCCAACCACTCATCAGAGGTTACAACCAGATAATCGATAATGCCGTGGTTTGTCTCTGTAGTACCATCCTGCACTTCAAAGAATTTTTTGCCGTAAATGTTAGACCAGGTATTTTCCTGACCATCGATAACCTTCGTTTGAAGACCGCCATAAACTTCCTTGAATGACATTTTTTGTGGTGAAGCGCCAAGTTGTTCAAACTGGGCAACAAGCACGTCAGATGCCTGCACGCGGAACTTTAGGCCTTTGGCATCAGATGGGTTAACAAGTGGAACACTTGCTGACATTTGCTTCATGCCATTGTGCCAGAAAGCAAGGCCTTTAAGACCACGCTTGACCATGGAGTCTTTCAACCCCTGACCTGCATCTGAAGCCTGGAATGCATCCACCGCATCAATGTTTGCGAACATGAATGGCAAATCAAAAATACGAAACTTTTTGGTAAACTTCTCAAACTTGGAAAGCGATGGTGCAGCAAGATGCACATCGCCATTCAAAAGCGCCTCAAGCACTTTGTTATCATCATAAAGCGTTGAGTTCGGGAAAACTTCCATACAAGCTTTGCCGTTCATTTCCTTGTTTACGCGTTCCTGCAAAAGTGTAGCGGCAATGCCTTTTGGGTGTTTGTCTGTATTGGTTACATGGCTGAACTTGATTACTGTTTCACCAGGTTCACACGCAGCATATGCACCCGCAGTCGTTGCAACCGTTAGCGTTAATGCCAAAGCCAGTTTTTTTACGATTTTCATGATATTCTCCTCCAAGAAAATTTATGTATTCAATATTCTCACTAAACCCTAGAGCATTCAACAAATCAAGAAATGTATGATATAGGCAGAATCCTGCTCATGATATAAATTTGTAACAATGGAACTTGAAACGAGACAATAATTGTGACACTAAGCCTTACGTAACGTTATATTTAATCCTTTGTTAACCTAGATTTAGGATTTAGTGAGCCATAATATGGCTACAAATCAGGATTATGACTTGCCTATTGGCGAAGGGCTTAAACATGAGTAATAAAACTTCACTAGCAATTTTGTTGATGGCTGTGGCCATTGCAGGCTGTAATCGTTCATCAAATGCTTTGAATATTAACACTCAAACGCCACCACAGCCCCTGCCTTCTGTGCCTTCGGGAACTGTGGCATCAACCCAGTTGGACCCGATTTCACAAACAACACAAGCAGACCCAACACAAAGCGCTGCATTGGATGCGCCAACTGCCCCTCAGGCTCCTACGGTTGAAACCGCACCAGTCGTGGAAACGCCTGTTGAAACTGCTTCGCTTGAACCAAAACCGGCAAACAGTGAGCCTCTAACGCATGAGCCATTGGCAGGTTCATGGAACGTCGCCTCTGACAGCTCACAATGTCGCGCTATCCTCGCTTTCACCAAATGGTCTGGCGGCTACCGCGCAACCACATTACGTTGTAATTCACCAGAACTAAGCACTGTCACTGCGTGGGATATCAAGGGTTCAAAAGTGGTTTTGGTAGACGGTAACGGTTCGCAAGTTGCCAGCCTTGGCGCTGTTGGTGCAGAACGCTATGCTGGCGTAACCGCAAGTGGCCAACCGATTTCGTTTTCGCGATAAAATTCAATCGTAATTGTTGCAAACCCAAGTTTTCAGTTTGCATTTGTAAACTTTTGCATATGATTGCCGGCTATGGATACCAGCGAACTCACTCCACAAAAGATGAAATCAGCCTATGACAAGCTCATATCTGCTGGTCACATCGAATTGGACGTCAATCAGGTAAAGCTGGTCAATCTTTTTGATGAATTACTGGATAACCTCGAAAAAAAACGACTGTCCAGAAAATCAAGCGCATTGGGTTGGCTATTTGCCAAGAAGGCACCTGAGAAAATCAAGGGTCTTTATATCTGGGGAGATGTAGGACGCGGCAAATCCATGTTGATGGATATGTTTTTCGAAATCCTGCCGCACAAACGCAAACGCCGCGCCCACTTCAATGATTTCATGCAGGACGCGCAAGAGCGTATCCACCAACATCGTGAAGCCTTCAAACGCGGTGAAACAAAGCAAGAAGACCCAATTCCTCAAATTGCCGAAACACTTGCAGAAGAGGCTAGTGTTTTGTGTTTTGATGAATTTACAGTAACCGATATCGCTGACGCGATGATTTTGGGTCGTTTGTTTGAAGCCATGTTTGATGAACGTGTCGTCATCATCGCCACTTCTAACGTTGAACCTCCGAACCTTTATAAAAATGGACTTAATCGAAAGATTTTCCTGCCATTCATAGATTTATTGCTGGAAAACGTTGAAGTCTTCAACCTTGATGCCAGAACCGATTTCAGACTGGAAAAACTTGACCAGGCTCCTGTTTATTACACGCCGTTGAACGCAAAAACGAAAAAGTCGATGGATGAAACTTGGGAAAGGCTGACGGGAACGGATGCAGGTTCGCCAGAAACCCTTCAATTGAAGGGAAGAACGCTCGAAATCCGACAGGCCGCCACCGGCGTTGCCAGAGTTTCGTTTAAAACGCTTTGTCTTGAGCCACGCAGTGCGGCAGATTATCTGGCCATAGCACGCAATTACCATACGGTCTTTCTTGAAGATGTTCCGATTATGCAGCGCGAAGATCACAATGCCGCAAAACGATTCATACTCTTGATTGATACGCTTTACGACAATCATATTCGGATTGTTGTCTCCGCACAGGCAACACCGGATAAACTTTACACAGCAACCAGCGGCACTGAGGCATTTGAATTTAAAAGAACCGTATCGAGATTGCATGAAATGCAGTCACGAGAATATATAGGTGTACAGTAATTCTTACCTTTACGTAAATGTAATTCTTTTTAAACCATTGAAATAATTACCGAAAATTCTGTGCTTTGCAAAAACAAAAATCTTGTTTAAAACAAATCTCATGATCTTTTTGATCGATCAGGAAACAAGAATTATTACTTTTACGTAAAGGGAAGAACATGGCTCGCAAAAAAATCGCCTTGATAGGTTCAGGCATGATTGGCGGAACGCTCGCTCACTTGGCAGCAATGAAAGAATTAGGCGACGTTATCTTATTTGATATCGCAGAAGGCATTCCGGAAGGAAAGGCACTTGATATCGCACAATCTTCACCCGTTGACGGGTTTGACTCAGCCATGTCAGGCACTCAAAGCTATGAAGCAATTGCTGACGCTGATGTTTGCATCATTACTGCCGGGGTTGCACGTAAGCCTGGCATGAGCCGCGATGATTTGTTGGGCATCAACCTTAAAGTCATGGAACAAGTAGGCGCAGGTATCAAAAAATATGCCCCGAACGCATTTGTTATCTGTATCACGAACCCGCTTGACGCGATGGTTTGGGCATTGCAAAAATTCTCTGGCCTACCAAAGAACAAGGTTGTTGGCATGGCGGGCGTATTGGATTCGTCGCGTTTCCGTCATTTCCTGGCTTCAGAATTTGATGTTTCCATCAAAGACGTAACAGCCTTCGTATTGGGTGGACACGGCGATACAATGGTACCGCTGACACGCTATTCAACAGTGGCAGGCATTCCGCTGACAGACCTTGTGAAAATGGGCTGGATTACTAAAGAGCGTCTGGACGAAATCGTGGATCGCACACGAAAGGGCGGCGGTGAAATCGTTTCCCTACTCAAAACAGGTTCAGCTTATTACGCCCCTGCAGCATCCGCCATTACAATGGCAGAATCTTACCTTCGCGACCAAAAGCGTGTTCTGCCTTGTGCCGCAGCGCTAAAAGGCGAATACGGCGTTAAAGACATGTATGTGGGCGTGCCGGTGGTTATTGGTGCTGATGGTGTAGAGCGCGTTGTTGAGATTGATCTTAACAAATCAGAGCAAAAAATGTTCGACGCATCCGTGGGTGCAGTGGCAGAACTTTGCGAAGTTTGCGAAGGCATCGCGCCTAATCTAAAGTCATAAAATTGATGGCGGCTGGAAACTAATATC
>CALFBU010000289.1 GCA_937951455.1 uncultured Rhizobiaceae group bacterium | reverse complement strand
GGCCGTCGACTGGATTTATTGGAGCCTTCTCCCCTCGATGTGGAAGTTGACGACATCGCCCATGGTCTCGCGCGCGTTGCACGCTGGAACGGCCAAACCCATGGGGAGCATGCATTCAGCGTTGCGCAGCATTCTGTGATTGTATGGCAAATATTTTGCAAACTTGAAGCTAAGTGCACACCAGACGAAGAGTTGATCGCATTGCTCCATGATGGGCCTGAATATGTCGTCGGCGATATGATTTCACCGTTTAAAGCGGTATTGGGTGGAGACTACAAACTAGTAGAAGCCCGCTTACAAGAGGCCATTCATCGCCGTTACTCACTCATGCCCATAACACCAGAGAAATTGAAAAAAGCCATTAAGCGTGCCGACTCAATCTCTGCGTATTTTGAAGCGATTGAACTCGCAGGTTTTGAGCGCGCAGAAGCAAAAAACTTCTTTGGCACCCCCAGAGGCTTTTCAGTTGATATGTTCAAATTCAAACCGCTGGCAGCACAAGAAGCTCAAAAAGAATTTCTAAACGCCTTTGAAACAATAGAGCGCAAAAGAAAGAACCATGCCTGACCAAGTGATGGAGATAGGGTTGAACGCGGTCATCGTTGCAATCGTTGACAAGTCACCCGCTATTCTTCAAACCACAGGCAAACAAGACGCCCTTCCCTACGGCAAGTTTGACCCAGGCAAACATCGCACGATGGAAGAAGGTTTGCGTGAACTGGCTCAAGCCCAAACCGGGATCCGCCCCGGCTATGTTGAACAACTTTACACCTTTGGGGATAGGGGCAGAATGCCAGTGGCCGGCGATCAATCCCCACACGTGGTATCCGTTGGGTATCTGGCGCTTTCACGCTTTTCCATGGAAGCGGATTCTGAAGTTATTTTAACCGATGCCAAGCTGAGAAACTGGTATGAGTTTTTCCCTTGGGAAGACTGGCGCAAGGGTCGCCCTGAACTGCTCGACAATACGATTATACCGCACCTGCTGGAATGGGCTGCACATCCAGCTCGCGTAAACAGAATTATTCGCGGCCTGGATCCACTTTCACGCATTAGAATTTCATTTGGGCTTGAGGGGTCATCCTGGGATGATGAACTGGTTCTTGAGCGCTACGAAATGATGTATGCCGCAGGCCTTTTGTCAGAAGCCGTTGTTGATGGAAGACTATCGGTAGACAACGCCAACATCATTCCAAGCATTTCAATGGCGCACGATCACAGACGCATACTGGCAACAGCCATTGCGCGCCTGCGAAGCAAACTCAAATACCGCCCAGTCATTTTTGAACTCATGCCAGAGGTGTTCACCCTGTTTGACTTGCAACAGACAGTTGAGAGTATATTTGGGCGCGCTGTCCACAAACAAAACTTCAGACGATTGGTCGAAAATGCGGACTTGGTTGAACCTACTGGCTCAAGTCAAAGATCCACAGGAGGGCGGCCTGCCGCTTTATTTCGTTTTAGAAGCGAAATTTTGAAAGAAAGACCGGCACCTGGTTTAAAAATCGGTAAAAGCTAGAGTTGGTGAAGCACTGCAAATAACATGGTTCTAATTTACAACATGTTATCCGCAGGTGCCCCAGCCTATCAGTAAGCTGATGGGTTATTACATCAGAAATTGTTTTACTTCTTTAGCAAAATATTAGAATGTTATTTGCGAAAAGTGAGAAAATAACATTCCAAATATACGATTTAAGCAAATATGGATAAGCTGACCGCAACAAAATATTTCATCCGGGTTGCAGACACGGGTAGTTTTTCAAAAACGGCCAAAGAACTTGGCGTGCCAGTCTCAACCATTTCGAGACGGGTGAAAGATCTGGAAAACCATTTAGGCATCGATCTTCTGAAACGTTCCACACGATATCTGTCTCTTACGGAGTTAGGACGGAGTTACTATGATCATGTGAAACAGGCTGTAAGAGATTTTGAGATGGCGGATTTACTCCTTCAAGAAGCATCGAGCGAACCATCAGGTAAGATAAAAATATCAGCGTTGCCAAGTTACGCAGATCAACATCTATATCCAATTTTAGAGAAATTCAGACGCTTATATCCAAACATTATGATTGAATTGCTGGCAACGGATACACTACAGGATTTGATGAAAGACAACATCGACTTTGCAATTCGCCCCACCAATAACCCACCAGAGAATCTTGTAGCCAAAGTCATTGATGAACACCGCATGGCGGTTGTCGCGTCGCCGAAATATGTTGAAGAATATGGCTTATTAAAAACGCCAACTGATATTCTCAAACATAAGACGATTTGTTACGGCACGCCTAATGGGCAGCTTTCCTGGTATGCTTATTACAAAAAAAGCTGGGAAAAGATCGAAACCTCACCGTATTTTTTATGCAGTGACACCAGCAAAATCTTAGACATTGTTATTGAGGGGGAAGGAATTGCCCTATTGCCAGAATGGACCTATCTCGAAAGCCTAAAAGATGGGCTGGTTGAGAAGGTGAACGATGGTTGGGAAGCCTCTTTTCGCGATAGTTTCGATCATAAATTGTTCTTGATCTATGATAAAAAAACCTCTCAACTCAAACGTAATCAAACATTTTTAAAGTTCTTTTTGGAGGAAATAAAATGACAAGCCAAATTACCCGAAAAGACATTGAAGACTTTAATACAAACGGTGCGGTACTTCTAAAAGGCATATTCAAGGATTACGTTGAAGGCGCTCGGCAAGCCATTGAAGAAAACAAGGCTAAACCTTCTTGGCGTGAACGCACCTACAAACCAGATGATGGCAGCGCCCCCTTCTTTCAGGACTATGTCGTCTGGAACCAATTTGACGGATATCGCTCGCTGGTAAAAGATTCGCCGATGGCGCAAGCTGCCGCTGCTCTGATGCAATCCAAAACTGCGCGAATTTTTCACGATCACATTCTGGTAAAAGAACCCGGCAATTCCATTCAAACACCCTGGCATCAGGATCAGCCCTACTATCTTGTTGAAGGCGAACAGACCGTATCCTTCTGGGTGCCGCTTGACCCCATTCCGCGCGACCGCACCATTGAATATATCGCAGGCTCAAACCGATGGAACAAGGATTTCAGGCCTGACCGTTTCGACGGCACGCCCCTCTTTGAAGATGATAGCTCCGAAGCCGTGCCAGATGTAGAAGCAAACCGCGACAGTCTGGACATCATCGGCTGGGCAGTAGAACCGGGAGATGCCGTAGCTTTCTCCTTCAAAACGCTTCATGGGGCACCCGC
>CALFBU010000288.1 GCA_937951455.1 uncultured Rhizobiaceae group bacterium | reverse complement strand
AAAGACACGCCTTAGCCAAACATTTCTTGCGCAGTTGCCAGCACCTCTTCAACATGGCCTGGAACCTTGACCTTGTGCCATGCCTTGGCGATTTTGCCTTCTGCATCAATGATCAGTGTGGTGCGATTAACGCCCATGTATTTTTTCCCATACATGCTTTTCTCAACCCACACGCCATAAGCTTCTAATGTGGTTTTCTCTTCATCGGAGATCAATGGTGTTGTAAGCTCATGTTTGGCAACAAACTTGTCGTGATTTTTTACCGGATCCGGGGACATACCAGCCAAAAAGCAGCCTAGTTTCTTGAAAGCATCAAGATGTTCGGAAAAGCCGACTGCTTCCATGGTGCATCCTGGCGTGTTATCTTTTGGGTAGAAAAACAAAATAACGGGCGAACCACGTTTATCAAATAGCGTAAAACTACCACCCCCATCTGTTGGCAGGGTAAAATCTGGTGCCATATCGCCTTCACTAACTTTTGACATTTGCCTTCCTTTCGTCATTAACCGGGTGCATAGAATCTGTTAGCATATATAAAGTTGTTGTTTCGAACGGCAAGATAAACAACGACTGAGTCAGTGATTATTTCAACTCAGGCTACGGGGCCAAGAAACTGAGAAACAACGATCATTTACCTTTGAAGAAAAACCTCCATCCGTCGAGTGGTGGTAGAAAACTGCCTTTGCGCAGGAAAAGACGCATGTTTGCACGCTCAATGCGTTTTGTGGCAGCAAGCCTCGTGTCAATTGCTGTTGTTGCTGCTGTCGTTGCTGGCAGTGCTTATTTTTATCTTCAAGGCAATGCCACAAAAGGCTCTGCAGTTCTGGCTAAAATTGAAGAAGCGCTCAAAGATGTCGTTGGTGATGACTTTAACGTCGAACTACAGAATGCTGATTTATCATTCAGCACTGATGCACGGGTCGTTTTCAAAAGCAGGGATGTACGCATCACAAAAATTGAAGACAGCAGGGCACTTGCCAGAATTGGCGAGATAGAAGCAAAACTTAATCTACTGGAGATTATCAGTGGCAGTACTGCCATTGAATTGGTTCGGGTTCAAAATGCGGAAGTGGATGCAGATGTTCTTGGTTCTGGTCGAGGAGTGTTTTTGCCAACGCATCTTGATGTTCCTTTCAATGCGATTGGCGACACGCTTTCCAAGTTTCAGACGTATCTGGATCAGGACAAGTTTGAAGAATTGGAAATCATAAATTCAATTATCAAAGGGACTGTGCTTGGGCGTAAACAAGCTGATCCGATTGCGCTGGAATATTTGTCACTTAATCCTGATGGGAAAGGCAAGTTCATATTAAATTCGAGCTTACAAACCGAATATTCCAATATCAATTTGAATTCTGCCTATTCTTTGACAGAAAATGCAGGCAGCGCTTACCAATTTACAGCAACCGGCATTCATATGCGAGAATGGTTGTCCGATCCGCAAGAGGAAGAAGGGGTTATTGGTTCTGATGCGTTGATTGCTCTTTCCGGAAACATTCCTTTTAACAAAGACCATACGGCACTTAATCCAACACTGAATCTAAAGACGGGTGCAAGTACGCTTAGGCTTGGCAAGGATGCCATTACCGATGTTAGCAATCTGGATTTGAATCTGCGATTAATACTGGAAAAGAACCAGATTGAACTTGATCCATCGCAAGTCAATATGGGTAGACTTAAAGCGAACTGGATAGGCGGAATAAAACCATTCAATGAAGAAAAAGGATACGCTGGTTCGTTACGATATGATTTGATCATGCAGCGCGGTGAGTTTGAGCCTACTATCCAAGGCGAAAAGGTTGTGCCTGCAGGATTTAAAATTAACGGGCTTTATAACGTTGAGGGCAAAGACCTTCTAATTGACAGGGTTTTCTTGACCACAAAACAAGGCGTTGTTGAAGGCAAGGGCAGAATGTTGTTCGGCGGTGAAACGCCTAGCCTAAAAGCAACAGCCGAAACAAAGGGTATCTCGGTTGCTGCAGTCAAACAGTTCTGGCCGTATTTTATGGCAGATGGTGCAAGGGAATGGGTACATGAGCATCTTATCGACGGTTGGGTAGAAGAAGGGACGCTAAAGGCCAATATTCCATCCGGTGTAATTTTTCGGATTAAGGAAGGTGCGAAAATAAAGCCTGAAGAATTTGATTTGGACATTACGATGAAAGATGTTGCCTTTCGTCCATTTGGTGACATGCCGGCAATCCGTCAAAGCAAGGGAAGCTTGAATGTATCCGGTATGAAGATATCAACTTCAATCAGCTCGGGCGTTGCTTCTGCTGACGGTAAGAAGCCGATTAATATTAAATCCGGTACCTTTACCATGGAAGACTATGCCGATAAAAACCGATTTGGCGAAACAAAATTGTCCCTGGAAGGGGACGCAGTTTCTATCGCAGCGATTGCTGATCAAAACCCACTACGCGTCATGGAACGCATGAAAGTAACCGCAAATCAATTTTCCGGCAAAGGCTATGCGGACATTGTTGCACGTTTTCCCATCAGAAAAGGCACAAATTACGATGAGGTAGATTGGAATGTCTTACTTGACCTCCAAAACGCTTCAAGCAGCAAAACATTGGCAGGGCGAAAGTTTACCGAAGCAAATATTGTTATCGATGCAAACCCGATATCTGCAAAAGTTGTGGGCTTTGCGAAAATTGACGGTGTCAAAGCAAAGCTTAATCTGATCGAGCCAATTGGCAAATCAGGCAAAGCCAAACGCAAACGGGAAATCGTTGCTTCCATGGGCGAAGATTCGCGCAAAGCATTCGGCATTGATCTAAACCCCGTCGTTAAAGGGCCGATAGATGTAAAAATCATCCAAAGTGGTGGCGCAGAAAAATATCAAATTGATTTTAAAAATGCAGAAATTTCTATGCCTTGGGTTGGTTGGAGCAAGGGAAAGGGGATTGGTGCAAAAGCCGAGTTTTCCCTACAGCAGAAAGACGGGTTGTATAGGCTCAATGATTTCAAGCTAAATGGTTCGGGCTTCTACAGTGCTGGCAATCTTGTAATGAGTAAGCGTGGGCTTATTTCTGCAGATATAAAGCAACTAAAACTGAATGAGTCAGACAGTATTGCAGTTAAAGTTGAGCGGAAAGACGAGACCTATAACATAACTGCCAGTGGGGATTCATATGACGCAAGAGGCGTCATGAACACGTTGCTTTATCAGGGTTCTTTTAAACAGGTTCAAGGTGGGCGTTCAGTTAATTTGTCAGCAAAATTTAATCGGGTCGCTGGCTTTGAGAAAAGGTCAATCTTTAATGTGAACCTGGTTTATCAAAGTCGAAGTGGTGCGCTTACCAAGCTCGATATGAGTGGGGTTGGTCGCGATGGCGCAAATTATAACGTTCAGGCACAACGAAACGGAAACCAGACATTATTCACCATCAGTTCAAATGATGCGGGCAACGCATTGGCCTTTAGTAATATTTATACAAAAATGCAGGGCGGTAATATCAATGCGCAATTGGTAAGAAATGACAATGGCCCATTCTTGGGGCCAGTGAATTTAAAGAATTTCACCGTAGTTAATGAACCACGTCTTGCGCAAATGGTTTCCAATGTACGCCGACAGGTTCCTCAGGAACGTGGCCAACGAGCGGAAATTTTGCCTATTGAATCAGATAAACGTATACGTTTTGACCTGGCACAAGCGAAAATCAAAAAAGGGGATGGCTACCTTGAACTTGATGACGCCATCATAAGAAATAGTACAATCGGTTTAAGCATGGACGGTATGCTTTATGACAATCAGGACAGAATGAATATTTCAGGCACGTTTATGCCAGCTAATGCTGTTAATCTAGCAGTTTCTGCAATTCCCATAATTGGCAAGATTTTTGCTAATGGTAAAGATAGAGCCTTGATTGGTATTACTTATCAGCTAAAAGGAAAGCGAGCTAACCCACAGCTTTCTGTAAACCCACTTTCGATTGTAACGCCTGGGTTTTTCAATAAGGTGTTCGAATTCAGGTAGGCTCTTATTCCGGCTTGATCAAGAAGTGCTTTTTCTTACCCATGGAGAGTTTGACAGCGCCTGCATCGTTCAATTGTTCAATGCTTACATTCATCCGTTCATCTGAAATCTGCTCATCATTGATGCGAATGGCACCGCCTTTTACGTGGCGCCGCGCTTCACCGTTGGATGATGCCAGACCTGCTTGAACAATCAAGGACAACAAACCAATGCCACTTTCGAAATCAGTTTTGGATACTGAAACGGTTGGTAATGTGTCTGTGGCTTGGCCTTCTTCAAATGTTCTGCGAGCCGTTTCAGCGGCTTGTTCAGCAACTTCCCGTCCATGCACCATGGCAGTGGTTTCTGTGGCCAACACTTTCTTGGCTTCATTGAGTTCAGCACCTTCTAGCGCCTCATACCGTGCAATTTCATCAAGCGGAAGGGTTGTGAAAAGTCGCATGAAGCGGCCGACATCTGCATCTTCAGAATTACGGAAGTATTGCCAATAATCATAAGCAGGCAGATGGCTATCTGAAAGCCAGACCGCACCATCAGCAGTCTTGCCCATTTTGGCGCCTGATGATGTGGTAAGCAGAGGTGTTGTTAGTGCAAAAAGACTTGGTGTTCCCATACGACGACCCAAGTCCACGCCGGAAACAATATTGCCCCATTGATCAGAGCCACCCATTTGCAAACGGCAGTCATAGCGCTTTGCAAGTTCTGCAAAGTCATAGGCTTGCAGGCACATGTAATTGAACTCAAGAAAGGATAAATGTTGCTCACGCTCGAGACGTAATTTAACCGAGTCACGCGCAAGCATTTGGTTTACTGATAAATGTTTGCCGACATCGCGCAAAAACTCAACGTAATTTAGTTCAAGCAACCACTCGGCGTTATCAGCCATGATGGCTTTATCATTATCAAAATCCAGAAACTTCGAAAAAACCTGCTTGATGCCGTTTTTATTTTCTTCGATGTCATCGGCGGTCAGCATCTTGCGACTCTCATCCTTGCCGGAAGGATCGCCCACCATGGTCGTGCCGCCGCCCATAAGCGCTAGAGGTCGATGACCCGTTTGCTGAAACCAGTAAAGCAACATGATCTGAACAAGACTGCCTGCATGAAGGCTCTGTGCGGTAGCATCAAATCCGATATAGGCCGTTGTCTTTTCCTTTGCCAATTGCTCATCAAGACCTGTTTCATCGGAGAGTTGATGGATGAAGCCGCGAGATTGGAGAACCTGTAAAAATTCGGATTTGAAGGCAGACATTTTATGTTTCATTTCCATGATGTGCTAAGAAGTAAGAATCTGCTGTCTCTTAGCAGGAAGTTTGGGAATTTCAAATGGCGATTAAGACTGCAATCGGCTTAATGAGTGGCACAAGCATGGATGGTATCGATGCAGCCTTGGTGAGAACTGATGGTAAAGCGATGGTCGAACGTGGCTCGATGGGGTTTTATCAATATGCTGCAAATGTGCAGGACACGCTCAAGCAGGCATTGGTTGAAGCAAAGAACCTGACTCACCGCGATGAACGAACAGATTTTTTAAAAGAGGCTGAAAAGCTCATTACACAACTGCATGTTGAAGCGGTTGAAGCATTTCTTGCGGAAAACAATTTGTCAGCTTCAGACATAGACGTGCTTGGGTTTCATGGCCAAACGGTTTTACACCGTCCAGATCAGGCTTTGACAATGCAGCTGGGCGATGGGCATGCGCTGTCTAAAGCAACCGGCATCGATGTTGTGTTTGATATGCGTGCCATGGACATGGAGCATGGCGGACAGGGCGCGCCACTGGTTCCCATTTATCACGAGGCGCTC
>CALFBU010000287.1 GCA_937951455.1 uncultured Rhizobiaceae group bacterium | reverse complement strand
CAATGAAAATTAACAGGAATATAAAATAATAACGACAACTCTGGGTCATAAGCAGTCATTGTCAGATAACAACAACCAAACATAACGCACCCCCCGCGACAATATGTTTTGGCTAATTTCAGCCCCTACGAAGGTATGTTTTGACTCTGTTAAGCGAGTCGAAGTAAAAGGATAGATGAAGATCGGGGTATTAGCCCTAACCAATCATTTAGCCTGATAAAAAGGCCAAAGACAAAGGTAAGACTTATGTCCAATATCGAGCTGCAGGACAAGCGGCCACTTTCTCCTCATTTGTCCATTTATAAACCGATTCCAACCATGGTGGCATCCATCGTTAACCGCATTACGGGCGCAGCCTTGTATTTCGGCACGATACTGGTTGCATGGTGGTTATTTTCTGCCGCAACCTCGCCGACTTACTTCAACTGGGTGGCTGGTTTTTTCAGTTCCTTTATTGGGCGTCTTATCTTGTTTGGATACACTTGGGCGCTGATGCATCACATGGCGGGAGGGCTTCGCCACCTTATGTGGGACATGGGTAAGGGCTTTGACAAACATTTCACCACCAAGTTGGCCAATCTTACTTGGGTATTTTCAATTGCAGCCACGATCCTGATTTGGGTCATCGGCTATTCAATTCGATAGGAGAGACCCATGTCAGACAAATCTGCAAAAGATATGCGCACGCCGCTTGGCAAGGTTCGCGGGCTGGGCTCTGCCAAAGACGGAACAGACCATTTTTGGCGTCAACGCGTAACAGCCGTGGCCAATGTACCGTTATTGTTATTCTTCATCTGGATTGTTGTGTCGCTGAACGGCGCTGATCATGCTGAGGTTGCCGCGACACTTTCTCACCCCTTCGTGGCCTTTGTAATGCTGGGCGTGATCCTATCTGTATGTATACATATGAAGCTTGGAATGCAGGTCATCATTGAGGACTACATCCATTCTGAAGGCGCGAAAGTTGTTTGCGTCATGTTAAATATTTTCTTCTGCTCTGCGATTGGCATTGCCAGCGCATTTGCAGTTCTTAAACTTGGTTTTGGAGGCTAATCGCACAGATGGCTACGAATGGTAAATCGAACGGTAAAACAAATGGCACTCATAATGGCAAAGCTTATGAGTTTGTAGACCATTACCACGACGTTGTGGTGGTCGGCGCAGGTGGCGCGGGTCTTCGCGCAACTTTGGGCATGGCGGAACAAGGCTTGTCGACGGCTTGTGTCACAAAAGTCTTCCCGACCAGATCACACACGGTTGCAGCACAAGGCGGCATCGCTGCTTCTCTTGGCAACATGGGTCCTGACAGCTGGCAGTGGCACTTGTACGATACGGTCAAAGGTTCTGACTGGTTGGGCGATGTCGACGCGATGGAATACCTCGCGCAAGAAGCACCCGAAGCCGTTTACGAGCTTGAGCATTACGGCGTACCTTTCTCACGCACCGAAGAAGGTAAAATTTATCAGCGTCCGTTCGGCGGTCACACCACAGAATATGGTGAAGGCCCGCCCGTACAAAGAACGTGTGCTGCAGCCGACCGTACCGGCCACGCAATCCTGCACACGCTTTACGGCCAGTCACTCAGACATAATGCAGAATTCTACATCGAATATTTCGCGATTGATCTGATCATGTCAGACGATGGCGTTTGCACTGGCATCATCGCCTGGAACCTCGACGACGGCACAATCCACCGCTTTAATGCAAAGATGGTTGTGCTCGCCACGGGCGGTTATGGCCGCGCTTATTTCTCTGCAACCTCTGCTCATACCTGTACAGGCGATGGCAACGGCATGGTCGCACGCGCTGGCTTGCCACTACAGGATATGGAGTTCGTTCAGTTCCACCCAACCGGCATTTATGGTGCGGGTTGTCTGATTACAGAAGGTGCGCGCGGTGAAGGCGGCTATCTGACAAACTCCGAAGGCGAGCGCTTCATGGAGCGTTATGCCCCGACTTATAAAGACCTCGCTTCTCGCGATGTGGTTTCTCGCTGTATGACGATGGAAATTCGTGAAGGGCGCGGTGTTGGCAAAAACGGTGACCACATTCACCTGCATTTGAATCACCTGCCACCTGAAACATTACACCAGCGTCTGCCGGGCATTTCAGAATCTGCGCGCATTTTCGCAGGCGTTGATGTCACCAAAGAGCCAATCCCTGTTCTCCCAACTGTTCACTACAATATGGGCGGCATTCCAACCAATTATTGGGGCGAAGTGCTTAACCCAACTTCGAAAAACGAAAACGCAACCGTGCCGGGCCTGATGGCTGTGGGTGAAGCGGCTTGTGCCTCTGTTCACGGTGCAAACCGTTTGGGTTCAAACTCACTGATTGATCTGGTCGTCTTCGGACGTGCCGCTGCCATCAAGGCGGGTCAGGTGGTTGATCGTGATGCGCCGATCGCAGTACCAAATGCAAAATGTTGCGAAAAAATCATGGATCGCTTTGACGCCAAGCGTCATGCAGACGGCGCAACGCCTACTGCGCACCTGCGCGATGAAATGCAACATATCATGCAGGAAGATGCTGCAGTATTCCGTACCGATGAAACCTTGAAACAGGGTTGCAAGCGCATGGACGAGGCTTACAGCAAACTTGCTGACATCAAAGTGACAGACCGTTCCATGATCTGGAATTCGGATCTGGTTGAAACCCTTGAACTTGATAATCTTATGCCCTGTGCCATCACGACCGTTTACGGTGCAGAAGCACGCAAGGAAAGCCGTGGCGCACACGCCCATGAAGATTACAAGGATCGCGATGATAAAAAATGGCGCAAGCACACGCTGGCAAGCGTGGATGATAAAGGCAAGGTTAAACTCAGCTACCGCAGCGTGACAACCAAGCCTCTCCTCAGTCATAATGAAGGCGGCATTGACCCGAAGAAAATCGCACCAAAAGCGCGCGTTTACTAAGGAAGAAGGCAAGTGAACACAATACTCGCAATTGCAATCGGTCTGGTTATCAATGGTATTATTGCCTTTGGTATTGCCAAGATTTCCAAAAGTCTTTGGATGGTCGCTGGCTTAACCGTTGTGTTCAAGGCCATTGAAGTTGTGTCAGGGCATTTCCTTGGCATACAAAACATAGCAAGCGTCGGTGCCTGGGCGGTAACGCTCATCACCGGGTTCTTGTTTTTCATGATTACAGTTCAGATTTACACATTCCTTCGCGAAAGAGCGGAAGAAAATGAAGCTGAAGCATTAGAAAGCAGCAAGGTTTAAACAACATGGTTGAACTAGCACTCCCAAAAAATTCCACAATCAACGAAGGTAAGACATGGCCGAAGCCGGAAGGCTCGACCAATCTTCAGGAGTTCCGCATTTATCGCTGGAACCCGGACGACGGTCAGAACCCTTCGATTGATACCTATTTCGTCGACATGGACGATTGTGGACCCATGGTGCTGGATGGTCTTTTGTGGATCAAGAATAATATTGACCCGACCCTGACATTGCGTCGTTCTTGCCGCGAAGGCATTTGTGGCTCATGCGCGATGAACATCGACGGCACGAATACACTTGCTTGCACCAAGGGCATGGATGAAGTTGCAGGCGCTGTAAAAGTTTACCCGCTACCGCACATGAAAGTGGTCAAGGATTTGATCCCTGACATGAATAATTTCTACGCGCAACACCGCTCGATTCAGCCTTGGTTGAAAACCGAGAGCAACCAACCGCGCACGGAATGGCTTCAATCTGAGGAAGACCGCGAAAAGCTCGATGGTCTTTATGAGTGTATCCTGTGTGCATGTTGTTCAACCTCATGCCCATCTTACTGGTGGAATGGTGATCGTTATCTGGGCCCTGCAGTTCTGCTGCAAGCCTACCGCTGGTTGATTGATTCACGCGATGAAGCAACGGGCGAACGTCTGGATGATCTGGAAGACCCCTTCCGCCTCTACCGCTGCCACACCATCATGAACTGCGCACAAGCTTGTCCAAAGGATTTGAACCCTGCAAAGGCTATTGCAGAAATCAAGAAAATGATGGTCGAGCGTCGAGTTTAGACCTAACGCATTTGGGTTATTTAATTTTCGTGGTAGATTCTCAAAATCAACGCACGAAAGGAATAACCCATGCGCATTCTAAAGATGACATCAATATCCCTATCCATGGCACTGGTTGCAGGTCTTGCTGTAGCACCAGCTTATGCGACCAATACGTCAAAACCGGAAGTTGGCACATATGAAACGGCTCACCTGAAGCGTAAAAGAAAATCGCACAGACATTGCCATACGAGCCTCATCAACCAGCGCTTTGTGAAAACCTGCCACAAGCATCGTCATGGCGTTTTGCACCATATCCGTAAAGGTTAAGCTGGTTTGTCACTGGTAATAGCCAAAGTCTATTACAACACAGGCGAGGCTGAGGTTGCAAAATCCAGCCTTGTTGCAGCAGGCATACCTGCAACCATATTTCATAAGAACATCAATCAGACAGCACCTTTTTTAAGCGTTGCCGTTGGCGGCATGAGTTTAATGGTTGCGGAAGATGACTTGGAAGATGCCCAAGGACTATTGGCATTAAGCGATGACAAACCTTCACGACTTGAAACTGAAAGCGAAGCTTTTAGGCGCAATATGCCTAGAGGAATTATAGGATTATTACTTTCATATCTATTTGCATGGATGCCTTGGTGGTCACGCTCACGCAAATATAAAAAGAACGTGAAAGACTAACGCCTTTCATTCGCCTTACCGCTCACATAAACTTCATTCAGTATTGATTTTAAAGGACATTAAAAATGCGTATTTTTATTTCTGCAATAACACTTTTCATGACTGGATTTTTACTCATGAGCACAGCTCAGGCGCAAGAAGGCTGGATTATCAAAGACAGTAATAATTCTGTCTCTGATACGGCTGACAAACTTGTCAAAATTATCGAGGGCGCTCCGCCAAAGCTGTTTGCGCGTATTGACCATGCAGCAGGTGCAAAATCTGTCGATATGGAGCTGGCTGACAGCACGCTCATTATTTTCGGCGCACCTCAAATCGGAACGCCCATCATGCAACAAAACATCATGGCAGGTCTTGATCTACCAATTCGTGTTTTAATCTGGGATGATAACGGCCAAACCAAAATCGGCTACCTTGATCCAGCAGCACTTAAGGCACGCTACGCAATCGACGGCGCAGAAAAAGCGTTTATGGGCATGGCGGGCGCAATTGCCAAAATGACAGACGGCGCTGCCAAATAAATTCTTGCATTAGCATTTGCAAAACAACAGAACTAAAAATGCCTCTTTCAAGGTTAATGTTGTAAGAGGCATTTATACGTGTATTTAATATCACTCATGCAGATTCAAGCCGCTTCTGTATCGACAATAATTGCTTCATTCAGCTTTTCATCAGCAATAAAAACGCACCCACGGCCATTTTGTTTTGCTTGATATAGAGCCTTATCAGCGTTTTGGACAACTAGATTTGCAGTTGTTGAATATTGAGGCCAATATGCAATACCAATACTTGCTCCTACACTGGCTACGCCATCTTCAATTTTGATTTCTTCTGAAACCGAGAAGATGATGTCCTCACATAGTTCAATAATAGCGGTTTGGTCAGAAACATTACGAAGCAATACGCTGAACTCATCACCACCCATT
>CALFBU010000286.1 GCA_937951455.1 uncultured Rhizobiaceae group bacterium | reverse complement strand
AACACCTAAATCATCCAGCATTTCAGCAATGACAATCTTGTCCTGAACAGAAAAATCCACCCCCGGCGTCTGCTGCCCGTCACGCAATGTGGTGTCGAATAGATAGATACGTTCTTTGGTCATTTCATTGGCCATTCTTTTGTGTCATAATCAGGGTGTTGGTTATTTTCAACTGAACTCATAAAGTCTTGAATGTGAGGCTCATCCTCAGGTTTTCGGATTGGAAGATCATGAAGTGTCTTAAAATAAGAAAGCATATCTGCCGGATTAACTTGAAGAACAGGTAACGCGAGTTCAGGGTTATCAAGAGAACCAATTGTCACCTCAGGCTTGCCAAAATCAAATACCAAGGGCGTTCCACAATCGACACAAAACCCACGCTTGACTTTGTTGGAGCTTGCAAAATATTTCGGCTCACCTCGCGTCCATTTAAATCCCTCACCATGTACGAGAGGGCCAAAGAAATTTCCAAAAGCCTTTTGGCACATACGGCAATGGCAAATAGTAGCACGACCAAGTTCCTCAACTGAATAACGTACAGCACCACACTGACATCCACCTGTAATCGGTTTGGAATTACTCACCGCTTAACCTCCCAAGTCGTCACACGTTCTCCCGTCTCAGTATCTTTGCCATCCTTAAGCTGAATACCCTGTTCGAGAAGCTCATCACGAATACGATCTGCTTCTGCGAAGTTTTTGTCAGCGAAAAAGCCTAGGCGTTCCTCGATGGCAGAAACAATACGATCATCATCCAAATCATTTTCAACTTTAGAAAACACTATTCCTACAATTTCCAAGGCAAGTTTTAATTGTTCACCAGAAACAGAATTCAACTTTGCTATAAATTCTGAAGTGTTCAAATCATCTGTAAGACAAGCAACGAGTAAAGCCGCATCTCCATTACTGGCTTCTTCGACACGTCTCGCTAATTTCGCAATAATATTCTCAGCCTCCTCTAACCGCTTCACGCTAAAATCTATCGGCTCGCGGTAGTGCGTCATGAGCATGGCCAAGCGCAAAACTTCGCCCGGCCATTTGCGGCCTCCGAATTTTTCCGTATGAAGCAAATCGTGGATGGTGACAAAATTCCCATCCGACTTACTCATCTTCTTGCCTTCGACCTGCACGTAACCATTGTGCATCCAGACGGAGGCCATTTTGTCTGTGCCGTGTGCGCAGCAGCTCTGGGCTATTTCATTTTCGTGGTGCGGGAAGATTAAGTCCAGTCCGCCGCCATGGATATCGAAGGTCTTGCCTAGAAAAGCTTCCGACATGGCAGAACATTCGATATGCCAGCCGGGGCGACCGTGAATTGTGTCACCGTTAAACTCGCCACTCCAACCCGGTTCATCGTCTTTTGATTGTTTCCAAAGCACAAAGTCACCCGCATTTTCCTTGTGGCTTTCCACCGCAACTCTAGCGCCTTCTTGTTGCTCGTTAAGCTTGCCCACACGGTTAGAAAGCGTTCCGTAGTTTTCCATTGAACTGACGCGAAACAGAACCTCCTTGCCCTGCCCGCCATCTGCCACATAAGCGTGCCCCTTATCCAACAAAGTCTGAATGATGGTAACCATCCCGTCTATATGCTCTGTTGCTCTCGGCTCATGCGTTGGCTCCAGACACCCTAGCGCCTTAACATCCGCATGGTATTGCGTAGCGGTCTTCTCAGTGACATGGCGGATCGCTTCATTCAGCGGCAGGTCAGGATAATCGCGCAGCGCTCGGGCATTAATCTTGTCGTCCACGTCCGTGATGTTACGCACGTAAGTGACGTTATTCTCACCGTATTTATGACGCAGCAGTCTGAACAAAACATCAAACACGATCACCGGACGCGCATTGCCGATATGGGCAAAATCATAAACCGTCGGTCCGCACACATACATGCGTACATTATTTTCGTCTTCTGGAACGAAGACTTCTTTTTGTCGTGTCAGCGTGTTGTATAATTTTAATTCAGACATGGGTTCTCAAAATTCAAACAGGGTTATCCCTTGGTCCGGGACGTTTCAAATTTCGGAAAAAAGCATGAACGACCAGACCAGCGGTGAGCTAGTTAATAATACACTTGATAATGCAGGTCTTGCGTGAAGACGGGGTTAAGGTCGTTTTCATGTGTTAAGTTAATAAACGAATGTTGGTTTGCGTCAAGCAAGAAGTGGATATACGAGACCAAAAGCAATCAAAACCATTACAACGGCAATCATGCTATCCAACACTTGCCACGCTCTAGGATTTTTAAATATCGGCTCCAACAGGCGAGCGCCAAACCCAAGCCCAAAAAACCAAACGAAGGAAGCAAGCATTGCGCCAATTGCATAGGCTAACTTTGCTGTTCCCTCATGTGGTGCAGAAGCGCCAACAAGCAAAACCGTGTCTACATATACGTGAGGATTCAGAAAGGTAAAAGCAAGACAGGTACCAATAGCTGTTTTTAGATCAGCACTTGCTTCTGCATTGGCCTCCAACCCCTCAGGATTTATGGCACGACGGATGGCAACGAAAGCATACCAAAGCAGAAACGCGGCACCCCCCAGACGAATAACCATGAGTAGGTTTGGAGAATTTGAGATTATTGCACCAACTCCAGCAACGCCGATTGCAATCAAAACGGCATCCGAAACTGCGCAAATCAGACACAGAACAAAAACATGCTGACGCAATATTCCCTGCCTAAGAATGAAGGCATTCTGCGCGCCAATAGCAACGATCAAGGACAACCCGAGCGCAAAGCCCATTGCAAATCCAAACACCATCAAAATAAATCCATCTGGTTGGTTTCAGGCTTGGGTTTTTTCTTTGATGGCTTGGAAACAATCGACTCTGCCAAACCAGGTTCCTGAACTTCCGGCCCGACATTGGCAACCTTGTTGACGCGGTCACTAACGGCAATGGCTTCAAAGAACCCATCTTCTACACCCTGCATCAGATGAGCCACATCGCGCGGCTCTTGCGTTTTACAATCGAGCCATTGCTCAAGATCTTTGAGCTGAATGACAACAGGCATACGATGGTGAATATTGCCGATTTGTGTGTTGGATTGCGTGGTCAGGATGCAACCAGAATCCATTTCACTACCGTCTTTGCCCATCCAGGTTTCCACAAGTCCAGCAAAACAAATTACGCCACCATCTGCTGGCTTGATCCAGTAAGCTTGTTTGGGTTGTTTCTTATCGGCTGGCCTGTGCCATTCATAAAACCCGGTTGCCGGAATCAAAACACGGCGATGGCGCATGGCCGTTTTGAATGAGGCTTTTGTATTAGCAGTTTCTGAACGAGCATTGATAATCAGCGTAAATTCATTAGGGTCTTTCACCCAATGCGGAATGAGTCCCCAGCGAACAAGCTGTGCTTCACGCGTGGCGTTGGGACCAATACCCACCGTCAAAATAGGTTGTGTTGGCGCAATGTTATAACGCGGCGGAAAAACATCCAATGCATCCATCTCAAATAGATTGCAAAGCTGTTCAGGACTTGCCAATAATGAAAAACGACCGCACATAAAAAACTCTAACATAAGGTCTGTGGATTCTATACGAATCTGCGACATAATGGCAAAACTATTTTGCAGTACTACCAAGGATTTTGCTAATGCCACTTAAACCAATAACGGGGGCAAGCGTCCTTGTTTATGACAAAGATAAATTTCTCCTGATAAAACGCGGCAAAGACCCTTATGAAGGTCATTGGTCACTTCCTGGCGGATCGCAAGAAGTAGGCGAAACCCTTGAAGCGGCTGCAAAGCGAGAATTGAAAGAGGAAACCGACCTTACTGCAACAAGCCTGAAATTTGCAAAAGTCCGCGACCGCATAAGCTACGGTGATGACGGAGCTTTAAAATACCATTTTGTGTTGGCGACCTTTGTCACAAACACATTTACTGGAGAGCCAAAAGCGCTGGATGATGCAACTGATATCGGCTGGTTTAGTCTCGAAGAAATGAAAACCATGCTCACCACCCCCGATACCCCGGAATTCATAATGGAAATTATGAAAGATAAATGACGCAAAGTAACCATCATTATGCATGATGATTGCAAATTCAAATTCAATACATCATATTCAAAATCAGTCGAGAAATACAGCACAACACAAAACATGCGCATCACATTTATAACCTTTTTCAGATCTTTGACATTTATCACATGCATGGGCATTTCAGTGCTCGCGCATGCGCAATCAACGACGCAAACAAACGAAACACCAACGGAGGCAGAATTACCTAAAATAACAACACTCCCGCCAGCCTATGAGCCTCAAATGCTGCGCTTGTCAGAAATTCTGGGTTCGCTGCATTATCTAAGAGAGTTGTGCAATGCCAATGAAGACCAGAAATGGCGTCAGGCCATGCAGGATATGATTAACAATGAAGAGCCAACAGATGAGCGCAAAGCGCAAATGATTGCAAACTTCAACCATGGCTTCAGAGGATTTCAGGAAACTTACCGCGAATGCACAAATGCAGCCATCGAGGCCAATAATCGATATATTGCAGAGGGCAAAAAACTATCTGGCGAAATTCCTTCCCGTTACGGGCGTTAACCATTTGTTAAATCATTCTTTTGGCACCTGATGATTTTTGCCTCAAAATAACCTAAACAGGATCGGGACTATACAATTAGGGTTTGGGATTGTGACAACAAATAATATACCAGATAATTTGGACGATCTGATTGATCAGGAAAAACGCGCTTTAGCCAAAGAGTATTTTTCTGATATCTGGGCGGACATTCAGGCTGAAAATCTAGGCACGCATTTAATAGTTGAAGTCTTCATTCAAGAAGCAATTGAACGTCTGGCAAACGAAAAAGGCATGGAAGAAGCCTCAAAGTTGATTACGCATTTCAAGAACCTTGACGAACTGGGCATTCTGCCCCTTCAACGAACCCTGCAATAAGCAATACTTACTCGCAACAAATTGAAGAATAACTTCTTTTCATAACTATAGTCTCGCACTACACTCTTTAAACATGTATGGTGGGTGTATGAATATGTTCTTTAAGCAGCGTTGGAAATATCTGATTGTGTTTGCATTTTTGTTGCAAAGCAGTTCCTTTTCGTACGCGCAAGAAACGCCCACTCAGCCTGAAATCATTCAAGAAGAATTGGAAGAACCTTCAGAGGAAAATTTACAAGAAGAGGGTGCGGCAGCTTCAACAACATCTGCTTCTGCAGAAGAATTGCCTGAAATTTCTTACGACTTGGATGCACTGCCCTTCCCGACCAGACGCATGCGCGAACTTATTCTGGAAGCAACAAAATCTGGAGACGTAGAAAAACTGCGTGCTTACATTGGCACAGGCGACGCCAGTACGATGCTATCGCTCGGCGGCTTTGATGGCGATCCAATAGAGTTTCTAAAACAAGAATCCGGTGACGAAAATGGGCATGAAACACTGGCAATTTTGCAGGACATTCTGGAAGCTGGATATGTTCATCTGGACAAGGGGACAGACCGCGAACTTTACGTATGGCCTTACTTTTTTGCTTATCCCTTGGATAAACTGACAGACCCCCAGATGGTTGAATTATTTCGGATAGTAACGTATGGCGACTTTCAGGATATGAAAGATTTTGGCGGGTATATTTTTTACCGAGCCGGGATTACACCATCAGGCCGATGGACTTTCTTCGTTGCTGGAGACTAATTGTGAAAATTGCCCTCTTAAATGATCGCTCTCTGATTAAAGTATCAGGCGAGGAAGCTGAAAGCTTTCTGGACAACATTTTAACCTGCAAGGTCATTGGCCTTGAAGACAAGCAAGCCTCTTTTGGCGCGTTACTTACGCCACAAGGAAAGATACTTTTTGATTTTTTCCTGATTAAAAAAGACGATGGCTTTGTCTTTGATATTGCAACCAGCCTTGCGGAAGATTTTACAAAGCGTCTGACCTTTTATAGACTGCGCGCAAAAGTAACAATCGAACCACAGCCCGAATTGAGCGTATTTGCGTTATGGGGAGATGAAAATCCAAATGCAGAAAAACAGGTAGCAGATCCGCGATTAAAAACGATGGGCTGGCGTGATTATTCTGGTACAAAGCCGAATTGTGAGGAAGCGGATTACACACAACACCGCATCAATAATGCAATGCCACAAGGTGGCTTGGATTTTGATTATGGCGACGCCTACCCACATGAGGTCTTGATGGACCAATTCGGTGGCGTAGACTTTAAAAAAGGATGTTATGTCGGACAAGAAGTTGTCTCCAGAATGCAGCACCGTGGCACAGCAAAAAAACGCATCATCATAGTCGAAAGCAAGGACCCGCTACCCGCAACTTCAACGCCCATTACGGCAGATGGCAAACCAGCAGGTACACTTGGCAGCGTGTCAGGCAACATCGCACTTGCAATGCTAAGGCTCGATAGAATTGCCAAAGCAGAAACGATCTTGGCAGATACGACAGCAGTCACACCCC
>CALFBU010000285.1 GCA_937951455.1 uncultured Rhizobiaceae group bacterium | reverse complement strand
AAAATCGCATTTGCAAAGGAAAAAGCAGCAGCGACAAAAAACGGCAAACGCAGATCGTAAGCACCCAGAAAACCACCCAATATTGGCCCGATGATAAATCCGACACCAAACGCTGCACCTACCATGCCAAACGCTGCCGCGCGATCCTTGCTATCCGTTGTGTCCGCAATATAGGCATTGGCAATTGAAACGGTAGCACCAAAAACGCCACCTACAGCACGCCCGACAAACATCCATGCAATGGTCGGCGCGAATGCGAGAAATATATTATCCAACCCAAGCGCAGTAAGGGCAACCAGCATAACGCGGCGCCTGCCGTAGCGGTCTGATAATGCCCCCATGAGAGGAGCAAACAAAAACTGCATGAGTGAGAAAATAACGGCAGTCGCACCATATATAGCAGCCGTTTGGGAGATTGTTCCGCCCGTCAATTCTGCAACAAGGGAAGGGAGTGTAGGCCAAACAATACCAGCCGCCATCATGTTGATCATGATGGTCAAGAGAACGACGGTGAGGCTTTTATTTGGCAATCGTTCTAGCCGTCTTTTTTACCGGAAATTGGCGTCGAATATGATAAATCCAAATCCCACGGGAAATAAATCCAAGTGTCCTGCGAAACTTCAGTCACATAAGTTTCTACTGTCGGCTTGCCGGATGGTTTGGCATAAACGGTTGCAAAGTGGGCATTGGGTAAGATTTCCCGAACTTTTTTCGCTGTTGCACCAGTGTCGGTTAAATCATCGATTACCAAAACGCCTTTGCCGCCATCTGTTTCAGCAATGATTGTGTCTGAGATTGACTTGAGAACGAGGAGCTCTCCTTGATCCTTGTATTCATGGTATGAGGCGATGCAGACGGTCTCAATGTTACGAACACCCAATTCACGTGCGATAATGGCCGCAGGTACAAGCCCGCCACGCGTAATGGAGACAATGGCTTTCCACTCACCCTGTTTTTCACTGATGTTGGATAGCTTCCAGGCCAAGGCCTTGCTGTCACGGTGAAACTGGTCCCAAGAGACCGGATATGCTTTTGAGGAGAGGTCAGACATTATAAAATCCCAATAGAAAATATTGAATGTTTCAATAGGGATTAAACAGGCAAAGCGCAAGAATGTTTGCGCCTAGTTTGTGCATAGAGCTTTTGCTTGGTTCAAAATGATACAATCGAAAACGGTCAGTCTCATTTTGTCTATAGTTTGGTAAGATATCCAATTTCGGCAATCAGATTATCAAATAGGCCGTAAACCGTTTCGCTTTGGAAAAAAAGTACGCCACCTATAGTAAGAAACAAGCCTGAAACGAGTATTGCAAATTGTGGTGAAACGCCACCGGTTTGATTTTGCGCGAATGTATTCAGCATAATTATACTCCTATATTTAATCGTAATAACATATTGAAATGGTTGATTTAATTACGAGTTGCAGAAACGACTTGTTCGGCGACACCATCGTGAAGACTTCCGACATCACTACCCAGTAGAGAAATGGCGCCAATTGCGATAATGCCTGTCATGGCTGCAACGAACGAATACTCAATGGCTGTAGCGCCGCTTGTGTCTTTGATGAATTTTAAAAGCATGTCTGTCTCCTGATGTTGAAAACAGATATGCAAGACCCGTGCCAGATTACGTACATAGCTAAGTAATAAGTAGTTTTGGATTGAGGGGATAGTGGTGAAGTTTATTTGTTTAACGCTTCGAGCATTTTTCTGACATCAACCACTGCACGATCAATATCGTCTTGAGCGCGACTGCGTATGACAATCTGTGTGGAATAAGTCTTGCCATCAAATTTGGGATAAGAGCCGATAGAAGTGTTTGGATGTTGTTTTTGTATTTCCCCCAAGCCATCGCCAATCGTACCTTCGCCATACGAACAGTCAATAGAAGCGGATAACATTTTACTACCCCCTTCAAGTGTCGGCAAAACAGCTTCGAGCATGGCTTGAAACACGGAAGGCACTCCTGCCATGACGTGGACATTCTCAAGAATAAAACCAGGTGCTATGGAAACCGTGTTGGGAATTAAATCTGCGGTATCAGGAATGCGCGCCATGCGTTGTCTTGCGGTGGTAAACTCAATTTCGCGTGACGCATAATGCTCTGACAGCATTTTCATCGCTCGTGAATCGTGATCGATCGAAACGCCAAAAGCAACAGCAATCGCATCAGCGGTTATATCATCATGTGTTGGCCCAATACCACCAGAAGTGAAGACATAATCATAGCGAGATCTCAATGCGTTGACCGCCGCAACAATATCCTCTTGCTCATCTGAGACGATGCGCACTTCCTTTAAATCAATACCTTGCAGGGTGAGGGCGCTGGCTAGATGGCCGATATTCTTGTCACGCGTGCGACCCGACAAAAGCTCATCCCCAATGGCAAGCATGGCGGCCGTAACAGTTTTAGATGCACTGTTTTCATTCATTAGAATATCTTTCATCAAACATAAGCCTGTCTATCAAAGTGCATGAACAAAGAAAAGGCGGCGTTTCTAGTTTGAAACACCGCCTTCAAATTCAGAATTAAAAACAAGTTTTATGCAAGATCGAAACGATCAAGGTTCATAACCTTATTCCATGCAGCGATGAAGTCTGTCGTGAACTTCTCTTTGGCATCGTCCTGTGCATAAACTTCTGCAATGGAACGCAAGATTGAGTTTGAACCAAACACCAGATCAGCGCGTGTGCCAGTGAATTTTACATCACCTGACTTGCGATCTCTGCCTTCGAACAGCTCTTCTGACTCGTCAGTTGCTTTCCAGGCAATTCCCATATCGAGAATGTTAACAAAGAAATCATTGTTCAATGTACCTGGGTTATCGGTCAGAACGCCGTGCTTTGAGCCACCTGCATTCCCATCCAATGCGCGTAGTCCGCCAACAAGAACAGTCATTTCAGGTGATGAAAGGGTCAAGAGTTGAGCCTTGTCCACCAGAAGAGCCTCTGTTGAGCGAGGGTCTCTTGTGTTTTTGTAATTACGGAAACCATCAAACTTTGGCTCAAGAACTTCAAATGAGTCAACGTCAGTATGTTCTTGAGTTGCATCTGTACGACCTGGCGTGAACGGAACACTTGCACCCGAAGCTTTTTCGATTGCAGCACAACCGCCAAGTACGATCATGTCAGCAAGTGAAACATTAAAACCAGAACTTGCGCGAATGCTATCAAGCTTGGCAACAACATCAGCCACACCAGAAGATGTGTTGATGTCCCAGTCTTTCTGAGGTGCAAGATTGATGCGCGCACCATTTGCACCGCCGCGAAGGTCTGAACCACGGAAGGTAGAAGCAGAAGCCCAAGCGGTGTTCACAAGTTGTGAGACAGAAAGGTCTGACGCCAGAATTTGCTCTTTCAAGGCGGCAATTTCCTTGTCGCCAATCATGTCACCTTCATGTGCAGGAACAGGATCTTGCCAGATGAGTTCTTCCGAAGGAACTTCATCACCAAGATAGTTTGCGATTGGTCCCATGTCACGGTGTGTAAGTTTATACCATGCACGTGCGTAGGCGTCTGCAAACTCTTCTGGATTGTCGAGGAAGTGCTGAGAAACCTTCGCATACTCAGGATCCATCTTGAGCGCCATATCGGCAGTTGTCATCATGAGCGGCTGCGTCTTGGCGGCATCATGCGCACGCGGCGCTTCTGGTGCATTGGATTCAGCAGTTGGTGTCCACTGCACATGCCCTGAAGCACTGGTGGTTTTTTCCCACTCATTGCCCAGAAGTACTTCAAAGTACTCCATGTTCCACTCATTAGGCGTTGGTGTCCATGGACCTTCAAATCCAGCAGTCGTTGTATCATCGCCTTTACCGGTGCCATGGCTGTTAATCCAGCCAAAGCCCATGTTTGCCATTGATGTGCTTTCAGGCTCTACACCAACGTTTTCTTCTGGGCCTGCACCGTGACCTTTACCGAAGGTATGGCCTCCGGCAACAAGCGCCACTGTTTCATAATCATCCATCGCCATGCGAGCAAATGTATCGCGAATATCATACGCCGATTTCAGTGGATCAGGATTTCCGTCCGGGCCTTCAGGGTTAACATAAATCAATCCCATCTGAACGGCACCAAGCGGATCAGCCAGTTGGCGTTCTCCTGAGTAGCGGCTGTTTTCCTGGTCACTGGTTGCGAGCCATTCTCTTTCCGGCCCCCAATAGATATCTTCTTCCGGTTCGAAAACATCTGCGCGACCGCCACCAAAACCAAAGGTTTTGAAGCCACAAGTTTCCATGCCGACGTTACCTGCAAGGATCATCAGG